>JBGPCS010000107.1:0-7849 GCA_041481875.1 Sulfurifustaceae bacterium | reverse complement strand
CCTCCCTAACCCTCCCCCGCAAGCGGGGGAGGGAAATAATAATAAGCGGGGCGGCGCCGCGACCGGGGTGTCCTTCTCTTTGCGTACTTTCTCTCGGACAAGCAAGAGAAAGTACGCCGACCTGCGGTGCTGCACAGGATGTGCAAATTTCGCGGGAGGCAGGATGCCGGGAGCGATTCGGGAACCGCAATTAGAATTTATTAACACCCGATGAGTCGCGCTAAAGCGCGACCTCCTCCCACCGCTACTCCGACTCTTCCGGCAAAAACTCTACGTAGGCCTCGTCGCGCAACTGCCGCATCCACTGTTCGTAGCGATCGTCCGCCTTGCGCGCGTGTATTTGACCGCGGGCGACGCTGCGCGCGCGCTCGGCCGCGCCCGTTTGCTGGCGCCGCTCCAGCACTTGGATCAGATGCACGCCGAAGGGCGTTTGGATCGGCTGGCTCAGCTCGCCGGGTTTCAGCGCATTCATCGCGCGCTCGAATTCAGGCACGAGCTGTTTCTCCCGCACCCAACCGAGATCACCGCCACTCGATGCCGAGACCGTGTCTTCCGACTGCGCACGCGCGAGCGTTGCGAAATCCTGTCCGGCAAGCACGCGCTGGTGCACTTGCGTGAGCGCAGCGCGCGCCTCATCGAGCGACTGAATCTCGCTCGGGCGCAGCAAGATGTGCCGCACATGCGTTTCTGGTATGGGTTGATCGGCCGTAACACTCCCGCGCCGCTCGTTCAAACGCAGGATATGAAAACCATTCGGCCCGCGTAGCGTGTCACTGACGTCGCCGGGCTGCAGCTTGTCGAGGGCAGCCACAAAAAGCTCGGGTAGCTGCGCCGCGCTCTTCCAGCCAAGTGCCCCGCCCTTGAGCGCGTCCGGACCCTGGGAGTACGTCACGGCGGCGCGGGCGAAATCCTCGCCCGCCTTGAGCTGCCGCTGAACATCGTCCGCGCGCGCCCTCGCGGTCTGGATTTGCTCCGGCGCCGCGGATTCGGGAACCGGGATGAAGATATGCGACACGTCGTATTCGTTGTCGCCGAGTGGGCGCACGCGCGCGTTCTCGAGGAAGTTGTTCACCTCGCTCTCGCTGATGTTGATCTGATTGTTGATCTCGCGTTCGACCAGCTGTTGGATGGCGATTTGGTCGTGGATCTGCCCCCGGTACGCGGTGCGGTCGAACCCTTGGCGTCGCACGGTTTCGTACAACGCATCGACGCTCATGTTGTTCCGGCTCGCGATGGTGCGGATCGCCTGCTCGGTATCCTGGTCGGTCACGCGTATACCGGTCTGATTGGCGTACTGCACCTGCACCTGTTCGATGACGAGCCGCTCGAGCAATTGTCGCCGCAGCACGTCATCGGGCGGAAACTTGATTTTCTGCGCGGTGAGTTGTTGTTTCGTCTCGGTCAGTCGGCCTTCGAGTTCGTTGGCGGTGATCACGTCGTCGTTGACCACGGCGATGATGCGGTCGACGCCGGTTATCCGCTCGCGCGGCGCGGTGGCGCCGGAGGCAGTTCCCGCCGCCAACGCGGCGATTAGCAACATAGAGGCAACGGTGCGGCGCATGAAAGGGTCCCAAAGACAAGCGATATCGAGGAGCCTACCACATCGCTATCGGCTCACGCACCGGCGAATGACCTGCTTCTTTACTACTTGTAGATCCCGGGAATGTTAGATCCTTGCCCGCCGGGTGGCGTAAAGAAAAGACCTTGGCGCAACGGGCTTTCGAAGGCGCCATTCGAGCGGGTCAAACCGGTAAGTTCGAATTGGATGGCGATGCCACTACGCTGCGCCGACGTCACCGTGCCATCCGGCGCCGTCGTTTGCACGAGTCGATGCGACCCATAAACGCGAACCGCCCAGCAGCAACTGCTGTACTGAACTCCAAGGTAGCTCTCCACGTTCGCATTGTCTCGCATCGAATAAAGCGACCTTCCCATCAGCGTCCACGCGTGCCCCATCGGCCATTGCCCCGATATGTCCGCTTGCTCCACCTGGTCGCGAACAAAGCGGTATCCGATGCTCAAGATCTTGTCGGGAGCGGGCTGGTGCTGCACGTAGTAGCTGCTGCGCAGTGTTTGATCGGGCGTCCATTGCGTGGCCGCGCGCGCTTGCCAGTTGTACGGTAGCCAGAGAACCGCCTCGGCGGCGACATCCGAGGAGGTGTCACCGAGGATCGCCGGCGGAATGTTCACCTGGCGTTCGTCGAAATAGTGAATACGCCCGATGCTCGCGCGCAGCTTCTCGGCACCGTCGCGCTGATCCAGCAGGCGCGTCGTCAAGGCGACGGTCAGTTGATTGGCGTCGCCGATTCGGTCGCCGCCGACGAAGCGGTTGTTGCGAAACAGACCGCCGAACGTAAAGTCCGGAAGCGCGGTGTCGAAATTCGGGAGCGCGTCCTGGGAACGGTGCGGCACGTAGAGATAGTAGAGTCGCGGTTCCAACGTTTGATCGAACAACCCATCGCCCAATCTCGTTTCGCGCTCGAAAAAGAGTCCGCTATCGAGCGATAGGTACGGGACGGTGACAGTGGGGCGGCTGTCGGGCGCGTCATTCAGCGCATACGCGATGTAGCGCACGCCGACCTCGGGTGTCAGAAACCCATATACCCGAGAGAGTGGGAGACTGATGGCGGGGCCGATGTTGACGCGGCTGCCCGTGAGGCTAGCGCTGCGGTCGAAGCTCACTAGCTCGCTGTCGAGCCGGTATTGCGGGCCGAGGGACGTCGGCCCCGAATTTCCCGCGAGCACCAATTGCGGCAGGCGGGCGTAGGGTCTACTGCTCGGAGGGACAGTTCGATCGACGACTTGGTAGTCCGCCGCGCGCGCGGTGAACGTCCACATCGAGCCGCGGTAGTTGATCTCCGCGTTCTGCGGCAGATAGCTTTCGCTCGTGACGCCGATGCGATCGCCGAAGTCGCTCAAATAGTCTTTATCGGAGACGCCGCGCAGGTCGATGGCCGTGCTCCAATAGGGATTGAACGCTTGGCGGTGCGTGTAGGCGCCGGCGGCGCGGTTTTCGCCGGTTTGTTTGTCGTTCGGCAGAATTTCCGCGGAGAGCTGTCCGTGAAAATCGCGGCCGAGATAGCGAAATTCGCTCTGCAGTTGCAGCCCGCGTGCCGTCATGTCGCGTGGGACCAGCGTCGCGTCATAGTTCGGGGCGATGTTCCAGTAGTAGGGTGCGGCGATTGTCGTGCCGCGTTTATTGCCAAAGCCGAACTCCGGCACTAGAAAACCGCTCTGGCGCTCATCGGAGATGGGAAAGCGAAAATACGGCAGATAAAAGACGGGTACGCCAAAAACATCGAACATCGTGTCGCGTGCGACGCCGACATCGTTCGCGGTGTCGAAATCGATGCGGCGCGCGCGCAGCGCCCAGTCTTCCCGGCCGAGCGGGCAGGTGGTGAAGCGCGCGTTGTGGAGCCGCGTGTGATCATCGTCGAGGAACTCCGCGCGCGTCATATCCCCGCGGCCGGCGCCCGAGGGTAATTGGTAAGCGCCGGCGTCGAGAAAGCCGACGCGCGGATCGAGATCGAAGTGAGCTTCAGTTGTCGTGAAACGAGCGCCGCTCGGTTGCGAGAGCGCGACGTTGCCGCTCGCATCGACGTGATTGGCCGCATTGTCGTGGCGCACGTAGTCGGCGTTGACCTGCTCTCCATCGCGCTTCGTTTCGGCGTTGCCCTTCAGCTCGGTAACATCCGGGCTCAATGACTGCATGGCATCCGCGTGCAAAGTCGTTGGTCCGGGCGTCGTGGGGCGCGCGGGGCGCGGCGCCGGGCGAACGGCGAACGGACTCATTCGGCTCGTTGGGCATTCATCGATCGGCGGCCACTCCGCCGAGCGCGCGGCGGTGCCGGTGCATAGGAGGCACAGCACGAGCCGGCCGGCCCAGGACCACATGACGCGTAGACAAGGCATTGTTTATGACGTTTTGCGATAACTTTGCATACAATGCGCACGTCAGCAAGGCGCTTGTCGAGCGTGCACGGAACATCCGCTGTTCTGTGGCCGAGGCAGAGAGTCGCGCGGCGAGAAGCAAGCGAAGAGGGGTCTGATGTCCGATCAACGGCTCGCGGCCTTGTCCGTCTGGGTGCGGCGCATCCTCGATGACGCGCGCTGCACGTTGCGCCCGGCTTCCGAGGACGCGAGCTTTCGTCGTTACTTTCGCGTGAAGATGACAAGCGGAAGGAGTGTCATTGCGATGGACGCACCTCCCCCCGAGGAGGATTGTCGCCCGTACGTCAGCGTCGCCCGCGCGTTTCGCGTCCTCGGACTCAATGTGCCCGACATCCTCGCGCAAGACGTTGAACGCGGCTTTCTCTTGATTACCGATCTTGGCGAGCGCTTGTATCTCGACGCTCTCGGCGAATCCACGGTCGAGCGGCTGTACGACGACGCGATGGCGGCGCTGGTGCGGCTGCAGGTGGGAAGCGGCTCGGTGACGTGGCTGCCGCCTTACGACGCCACCCTATTGCGGGGCGAAATGGAGCTTTTTCGCGAATGGTATCTCGGGCGACACCTCGGATTGAGCCTGGATGATCGCCAGAACGCGCTGCTCGACACGACTTTCGAGCTGCTCACGCAGGCCGCGCTGGATCAGCCGCGAGTGGCGGTGCATCGCGATTATCATTCTCGCAATCTGATGGTGACGCCCGATAACAATCCCGGCATCCTCGATTTCCAGGACGCGGTGTATGGGCCGGTGACATACGATCTCGCATCGCTGTTGCGCGACTGCTATGTCGCGTGGGATCGCCGGCGCGTCGAAGCATGGGTCGGCGGCTATCATGCGCGTGCGCGCCGGGCGGGCGTCGCCGTCGGCGACGACACCAGGCGCTTTCTGCGCTGGTTCGACTGGATGGGCATGCAGCGTCATCTCAAGGCGACCGGCATATTCGCGCGTTTGAACCATCGGGATCACAAGCCAGGGTATCTGAAGGACATTCCTCGTACGTTGCGCTACGTGCTGGATGTCGCCGCGCGCTACCCGGAATTCAATGAGCTGTCCACATTGCTGGGTACGATTGGAGTAGCGCAGGCGGTGACTCGAGCCGCGTCGTCATGAACGTGATGATTCTCGCCGCCGGCCGCGGTGAACGCATGCGTCCTCTGACGGATACGATGCCGAAGCCGCTACTAAAGGCGGCTGGCCGCGCACTAATCGAGTACCAGATCGATGCGCTCGCGCAGGCGGGCTTCACGGAACTGGTGATTAATCACTCCTATATGGGTCATGTCGTCGAAGCGGCGCTGGGGGATGGCTCGAACTACGGATTGCACATTCGCTATTCCGCCGAAACCGTGGAACCCCTCGAGACCGGCGGCGGTATCTATCGCGCACTCCCCCTGTTGGGACAATGTTTCGTCGTGGTCAACGGCGACGTCTGGACGGATTTTCCGTTCGCGCGGCTTCGACCGCCGACCGAACTGGCGCATATTGTGCTGGTCGACAATCCCCCGCATCACCCGCAGGGCGACTTCGGGCTCGACGGGCACCGGGTTACAGAGCAAGGCGAACCGCGCCTCACGTTTGCCGGAATCGGCGTCTACCGCGCGGCGTTGTTCAGCGGTTGTGCGCCTGGAAAGTTTCCCCTTGCGCCGCTCTTGCGTCGAGCGATCGAGGAGGACGCGGTATCGGGGGAGCGCTATCAGGGCCGGTGGATGGATGTCGGTACACCCGGTCGCCTACGGGAACTGGACTCGCTGTTGAGCACGACCGCGAGGCGAAGCCCTTGATAAACAAGGTTCTAACTTTCCGCTAGGTCCCGCGGGCAATTGAGGCGAAAATGGCGACGCGGGTTCCGCCGTTGGAGCGCCTGGCGGGAACAGAAGGTTGAAGGTGATAAAAAACCGATAGCACCGCGCCGAATCTGAAGGCGGGCGATGCTATCGGCCCATTTGCCGCGAGGCGGATTAAGTCATCTGATGCAACTGCTACCCTGCGGGTTTGCTCCAAGAAAGCGGCGGTTTCCCGCACACCCTCCGCGCAGTGTTTCCGATGAACTCCGCCTTGCGCGTTATTTCTTCTTCTTTGCAGCTTTTTTCTTGGCTCTTTTCTTAGCCATGATGAACTCCTTTGGTTTGGGTTTAGGGATTCAGGGATAAATCCCTGAGGGTACTGCTCGTGGCACCGGTACGAAGACGGCGGGTCGCCGTCTTTCCGTTGCATTCGATGATAGGGCTTGAGTAAGGCGGGGCGAGCGCTTGGGTGACAAACAGCCCGCCCGCGTGCGGAGTAGTCACCGTGTCGCGCTCGGCATGCTGGCTACGATACGTGTGATGCTTCTCGGACGTTGTAGTACTTCGCGATCGATCCAAATCTGCGTTTGCCTCGTCTCATCTTCCATCCCGTCTCGCGCGCGGTCGCGATCTTGTTGTCGCTTTCGCTTTTCCTCTCGACGGTCGGCGTTCCCTGCCGTTGAGTTCATCCCTTGTTTATGCAGACATCGCTGATGTGGCCAGACATTAATGCAAGGAAAAGAAAATTGCAAACGCTTTCTGAAGAAGTCGGGTGAAGGAACGTCGTGCGCGCGTCGCCGATCGCGCGCGCGATCAAGTGAGGAATTTCATCCGCACTTGGAGTCGCCGCAGTTGAGACAAGTCACACATCCGTCCATGCGGATGACCGCCTTAGTCGAGCATTTGGAGCAGAGCCGCGCTTCCGGAGGGAATTCACCGCGCGCATCCACCATCGACGACGTCTCTCGACCGGCTGCTTCCGCGCGCTTCTCCGCGAGAAAGCGTTCGCGATGTTCGTCCATTTGATCGACCGGCATGAGTCCGATCATTTTCAAGTGGCGCTCGATGACGTCGCCGAGCTCGGCAACGATCGACGGCGTGTAGCGTCCCTTCTTGAAGTAGCCGCCGCGCGGATCGAACACCGAATGCAGCTCTTCGACGAGGAATGTGACGTCGCCGCCTTTGCGGAAAACCGCCGAAATGACTCGGGTTAACGCGACCACCCATTGAAAGTGATCCATGTTCTTCGAGTTGATGAAGATCTCGAATGGGCGGCGGCGTTCGTGCGGCGTGTCGGGGTTGAGCACGATGTCGTTAATGGTGACATAGAGCGCGTGCTCGGTGAGCGGCGTCTTGATCTTGTAAGTCGTGCCGGCAAGCACCTCCGGGCGTTCGAGCTTCTCGTGCATTTGCACGACGTTGCTCTCGGCCGGTTTGGCCTCTTCGTTTTTAACGACTTCGTATCCGGTGATCTTTTCGTCGATTTTGATGCTCATCGCAGTTCTCCGTGCGGCGGCGGCGTATGCGCCATTATCTAGAAGCGTCCGTAGTACCCCTCTTTGAGGGCGTCATAAAGGTTGGCGGCGCTATGCATTTCGCCGTCGTACTCGATCTCGTCGTTGCCTTTGGCCTCCACCACTTGGCCGTTCGACAGCATGAAACGATAGGTGGTGTTCTCCAGATCCTTTTCCTTCACCAGCACACCCTGGAACGCCGCTGGATTGAAGCGGAACGTGGTGCACCCTTTCAGGCCCTTTTCGTAGGCATATAGATAAATATCCTTGAATTCCTCGTAGGGGAAGTCGGTCGGCACGTTCGCCGTCTTGGAGATGGAGGAATCGACCCATTTCTGCGCCGCTGCCTGGATATCGACGTGTTCGCGCGGCGTCACGTCATCCGCTGCCGTGAAGTAATCGGGCAACTTGTGCTTCGCGTCCTTTGCTTCCGGATCGGCGTCTGGATTGACCAGAGTACGATAGGCGAGCAGCTCGTACGAATACACATCCACCTTTTCTTTGGTCTTCCGTCCTTCGCGAATGACGTTGCGCGAGTACTTGTGCGCGAACGACGGCTCGATGCCGTTGCTCGCGTTGTTGGCGAGCGAGAGCGAGATTGT
>JBGPCS010000106.1:0-7852 GCA_041481875.1 Sulfurifustaceae bacterium | reverse complement strand
GCCGGCGCTTCGCGGGCTCGGGCTGCGCGTCGCGGTGGTCAAGCATGCGCACCATTCCTTCGACACCGATGTGCCCGGCAAGGACAGCTACGAATTGCGCAAGGCCGGTGCGACACAGATGCTCGTCGCCTCGCGCCATCGTTGGGCGCTCGTCGCCGAAACCGGCGACGCTTCGGAGCCGCGGCTCGAGGATCTACTGGCGCATCTGGATCGGCGCGAGCTCGATCTGATATTGGTCGAAGGGTTCAAGGCGGAGGCGTTTCCGAAGATCGAGCTGCACCGTCCGAGTCTCGGCCACCCGTTGCTTTGCACGCTCGATCGTTCGATCGTCGCGATCGCCACCGACGCGCCACTTTCCATCGACCCGAATGTTCCCGTGCTCGACTTGAACGAACCGGTGCGGATTGTCGATTTCATCGTGCATGTGATTGTGCACCGCAACCCCACGGCGTCGCCGCGCGCGGAACGTCGCAGCTAGGGGATTGCCCGTGAGCGAAACGACGCCCACGCCGGCGCAAGCCGAAGCCGATCGACGACCGCATCGTCTCAGCGTCGAGGAGGCGCGCACGCGCGTGCTCGCGAGCATCGATCCGGTCGGCGAAATCGAGACGATCGGGCTTCGCTCCGCGATCGCGCGGGTGCTTGCGCGGGATATCGTTTCGCCGATCGACGTGCCGGGCCACACCAATTCGGCGGTGGACGGCTATGCGCTTGCTGCCGCCGATTTGCCCGCCGCCGGAAACAAGGAATTCCGCATCGTCGGAACCGCTTGGGCGGGTCGCCCTTACCCGAGCATCGTCGGGCGCGGACAGTGCGTGCGCGTGATGACGGGTGCGCCAATCCCGCGTGCGACCGATACGGTAGTGCTACAGGAACAAGTCCAGGTCAGCGGGGATGTCGCGTCGGTTAAACCGGATCCCGACTTCGCGCGAAACGTGCGCGCGGCGGGGGAAGATCTGGCCAAAGGGCAGGTGGCGTTGCCGGCCGGAACGCATTTGCTCGCCGCCGAGCTTGGCTTGCTTGCATCCCTCGGTATCGCCGATCCGCCGGTCTATCGACGCGCGCGCGTCGCATTTTTCTCCACCGGCGATGAGTTGCGTTCACTCGGTGAGCCGCTCGACGATGGAAAAATTTACGACAGTAATCGGTACACACTGCACGGCATGCTCACCGCGCTCGGCGTCGAGACGCTGGATTTGGGCGTCGTGCGAGATGAGCGTCCGGCGGTAGAGCGAGCATTCGCCGATGCCGTTGCGAACGCCGACGCGGTCATTACCTCCGGCGGCGTGTCCGTCGGCGAAGCGGATTATGTGAAGCAAACGGTCGAGGCGCTCGGCAAACTGAGCTTTTGGCAAGTGGCGATGCGTCCGGGTCGGCCGTTCGCGTTCGGTCGGATTGGAAAATCCGCGTTCTTCGGTTTGCCGGGGAATCCGGTCGCGGTGATGGTCACGTTCTATCAATTCGTGAAGCCCGCGCTCCAGCGCCTGATGGGCGAGCCCGAGCCGCCGCCACCGCTCACGTTTCACGCGCGCTCGCTTAGCCCGCTCAAGACTCGGATCGGCCGCACCGAGTTCATTCGCGGCGTGTTGAGCCGCGATGATAACGGTGAGCACATCGTGCGCAGCACCGGAAGCCAAGGCTCCGGGATTCTGAGGTCGATGAGCGCCGCCAACTGCTTCATCATCCTTCCGCCCCAATGCGGCGATACCGAGCCGGGCGCGATCGTGGATGTGCAGCCCTTCCACGGGCTTATGTAAGCGCGCCGATCGACACCGGCGCGTTTCCGACTGCACAGCAGAAGCCGATTGACCACCCGCCGGGTTGTTGTCAAGATGGCGCACGCGTTGCTATGGCGCTGCAAGCGCGTAGTTCTTTAAACCAGGGGCGGTCGCCGAAAGCCGATCGTGGTTCTCGCGCGGCGTTAACGACAAACGTTCCGGTACCGAAGTCGCAAGGCGTTCTAGGAGGAGAGATGATCAAGATAACGAGACATGTCGTCGCGTGTTTGTTTGTCGTCGCTGCGACCGCTGCCGTGGCGGCGGATTTTCCATCGAAGCCCGTCACGCTGATCATTCCTTGGCCGGCCGGTGGTACGACCGACGTCGCGATGCGCGCGGTGGCGGAGACCGCGTCCAAACATCTAGGCCAGCCGATCGTCATCGACAACAAGCCCGGGGCTTCCGGCATGCTCGGCCCCTCGACAATGATCGCCAGCGCGAAGCCCGATGGTTATACGATTTCGCAGATACCGATTACCGTCTTTCGGCTCCCGCACATGACGAAGTCTACGTTCGATCCGACTAAGGACTTCACTTATATCGCGCATCTCACCGGTTACACGTTCGGTGTCGTGGTAAAAGCGGATTCGCCCTGGAAAACTTTTCGCGACCTATTGAACGACGCGAAAGCGAATCCGGGGAAAATCACTTACGCTTCGCCCGGCGCCGGCACTTCGCTGCACATCGCAATGGAGCAGATCGCGCTGCGCGAAGGCGTCAAGTGGACGCACGTTCCGTTCAAAGGCAACGCGGAAACCAACGCCGCGGTGCTCGGCGGCCATGTGTCGGCCAGCGCGGATTCGACGGGCTGGGGCCCGCTCGTCAATGCCGGCGAGCTGCGTTTGCTGGTGACGTGGGGCGCGCAGCGCACCAAGAACTGGCCGAACGTTCCGACGCTGAGAGAACTCGGCATCGACATGGTCGCCGATTCGCCGTTCGGTATCGCCGGCCCAAAGGGCATGGATCCGAAAGTGGTGAAGGTGCTGAATGACGCGTTCAAGAAAGCGATCGACGATCCGGCGGTCATCGCCACCTTGGCCAAGTTCGACATGGTGCCGAACTATATGGATACCGCGAGCTATCAGAAGTTCGCGATGGAAAAAATAGCGGAGGAAAAGGCGATCGTCACTCGGCTCGCGCTTAACAATAAAACGAACTGACGGTCGCTTCCCCGCGGTCTTAACTAGTGTGGTGTTCCGTAAATACACTGCATAAGTCCGGCGACAAAATTGGTCTTCCCTGTAGCCCGGATGAAGGCGCGTAGCGCCGTAATCCGGGGCATTTTTACGTCCCGGATTACGCGGCCCTCACCCCATCCCTCTCCCGGAGGGAGAGGGAGAGTTGGTTCGCAGATGCGTTTGTTTTATCTGCTTCATCCGGGCTACACATCTTTCGATAACTATGAGACAGGACACTAGGGAACCTCCGATTAAGTTTGTCATTCCCGCGAAAGCGGGAATCCAGTTTCGAAAGACATCGGCCATTAGGCCGATTCTCGCGATGACGGCTTTCGACGAGACGACACTTCGACTTGTTCAGGGCTTCCCTAGCGCGCATGCGTACCGCTGACCTCTGGAGTGCCGGCCTGTGGCTTCTGGTCGGCGCTTATTTCATTCACACCGGACTGGAGCTCGATCTCGGCGAGTTGCGCGATCCGGGTTCCGGTCTGATGATCTTCTGGGTCGGCGTGCTCATGGTGGTGCTCTGCGCGGGGATTTTTGTCGCGGCGTTGGTCGGTCCGGCGACGGCGCGTTTCGGCGAGCTTTGGGCGGGCGTGCAGTACGGGCGAGTGGTGCGCTTCGTCCTCGCGCTGTGCGTATATGCGCTGCTGTTGCCGTGGCTCGGTTTTATTCCGACGACGGTGTTGCTCCTGATCGTGTTGTTCCGCGCTGTCGAGCCGACGCCGTGGTGGGCGACCGTGTTACTCGCGGTGCTCGCGACGGCGTTCTGCGATCTCGTCTTCCACCGCTGGCTCGGCATTCAGTTGCCGGCCGGTTTCTTCGGCTGGGGCTGAGCGATGGATCTGCTATCGAGTCTCGCGCTCGGCTTCAGCGTCGCGCTGCAGCCAGGCAATCTGCTGTACTGTTTCGTCGGCGTCTTTATCGGCACGCTCGTCGGCGTGTTGCCGGGCATCGGTCCGGTCGCCGCGATGTCGCTGCTGTTGCCCGTCACGTTCAACGTGTCGCCCACGGGCGGAATCATCATGCTCGCGGGAATTTACTACGGCTCGATGTACGGCGGTTCGACCACGGCAATCTTAGTGAATATTCCCGGAGAAGCGGCGTCCGTCGTGACGTGTCTCGACGGCAACGAGATGGCGAAGCAGGGGCGTGCCGGCCCGGCGCTCGGCATCGCGGCCTTCGGTTCGTTCATCGCCGGCACCGTCGCGATTGTCGGTCTCATGCTGCTCGCGCCGACGCTCGCGCGCTGGGCGGTCAAGTTCGGCCCGGCGGAATACTTCAGCTTGATGGTGCTCGGGTTGTGCATCCTGACGTATTTGTCGCACGGCTCGCTGCTCAAGGCGCTCGTCATGGCGGCGTTTGGTTTGGTGCTCGGGCTCATCGGCTTGGACTCGATCAACGGCACCGCACGCCTCACGTTCGATCAGCTCGAGTTGATCGATGGCGTCGGTCTGGTGCCGATCGTCATGGGATTGTTCGGCATCGCGGAAATCCTGAGCAATCTCGAGCAGTCGCTGAAGCGCCAGATCTTCGAGACCAAAATCCGCAACTTGATGCCCACCCGCGAGGACTGGAAACAAAGCGCCGCGCCGATCGCGCGCGGGTCGGTGCTCGGATTTTTTCTCGGCATTCTGCCGGGTGGCGGCGCGGTGATCAGCTCGTTCCTATCTTATGCGTTGGAGAAGCGCGTCTCGCGCACGCCGGAGCGTTTCGGCAAGGGCGCGATCGAAGGCGTCGCTGGCCCGGAATCGGCGAACAACGCCGCCGCAGGCGGCGCTTTCATTCCGCTGCTGACGCTGGGTATTCCGCCGAACGTGGTGATGGCGTTGCTGCTCGGTGCTTTCATTGTCCACGGTTTGCAGCCGGGGCCGCTGCTGATGACGCAAAACCCGGATTTGTTCTGGGGCATCGTCGCGAGCATGTACATCGGCAACATCATGCTGCTGATCCTCAATCTTCCGTTGATCGGTATGTGGGTGCAGGTGCTGAAGGTGCCGTACAAGACGTTGTTCCCCCTCATCTTGCTTTTCTGTATCGTCGGGGTGTACGGCATCTCGGGCGCGATCTTCGACATTTATTTGATGATCGGCTTCGGCATACTCGGTTACCTGATGCGCAAATTCGGCTACGAGCCCGCGCCGCTGATCCTCGCGTTCGTGCTTGGCCCGCTGATGGAAAATAATTTGCGCAAGTCGCTAATACTAAGTCAGGGCGATTTTTCTTTCTTCGTCACCCGTCCGATCTCCCTGACCTGTCTGGTGCTCGCGGCGCTGTTGCTGCTGTCGCCGCTGGTGCCGTGGTTGAATGCCAAACGAAAGCGCGTCGCACTCGACGAGGAGTCTTGAGCCATGGAAACAAAAACTTCCGCTACCGCCGTCTCTCGCGAAGCTCGTCAAACCGAATCGCGACCAGAGGCGGCCGCGCAAACCATGACCGGCGCCGAAAGTCTGATTCGCACGCTCGTCGACTGCGGCGTTGATACCTGTTTCACGAATCCCGGCACTTCGGAGATGCACTTCGTCGCCGCGCTCGATCGCGTCGATGCGATGCGCTGCGTACTGGTGTTGTTCGAAGGTGTCGCGAGCGGCGCGGCGGACGGCTACGCGCGCATGACCGGCCGCCCGGCCGCGACGTTGTTTCACCTCGGTCCGGGTTTGGGCAACGCGCTTTCGAATCTGCATAACGCGCACCGCGCGTTCATGCCGATCGTGAACGTCGTCGGCGAGCACGCAACGTATCACCGGCGCTTCGATCCGCCGTTGAACTCCGACATCGCCGGCATCGCGCGCGCGTACTCGCAGTGGATCAAGACATCCGAATCGCCTTCCGAGACGGCGGAAGATGCCGTCGCCGCCGTCGCCGCGGCGCTGACGCCGCCCGGCAGAATCAGCACGCTGATCCTGCCCGCCGACAGCCAGTGGAGCGAAACGAAGCACGTGCCGGTGCGCCCGAAACCGGTTCCGGCGCGCGCAAAGGTGGACGAGGCGCGCGTGCGCGCGGCCGCCGACTTTTTACGGCAAGGTCAAGCCGCGCTAATTCTGAGCGGCCCCATGCTGCGCGAAGCGCCGCTCGAAATTTGCGGGCGCATCGCGGCCGCGACGGGCGCGGAGCTGCTGAGCCCGACGCAAATGGCGCGCGTCGAGCGCGGCGCGGGGCGCGTCAACGTCGATCGCATTCCGTACGTCGTCGACATGGCGATCAAGCGCCTCGCCAACGTGCGCCGCATGGTGCTGGTAAACGCGGTCGCGCCCGTTTCTTTCTTTGCGTATCCGAACAAGCCAAGCTCGCTCGTCCCCGAGGGCTGCGAGGTCATGACGCTCGCCGACGTCTCCCAAGACGGCGTCGACGCGGTTCAACGGCTCGCCGATTTACTCGGCGCGGAAAAGTTCGAGCCGAAGCGCGAGCAGCTCGTGCGCCCGGCGATCCCGAGCGGCGCGTTTACCTTCCCCGGCATCGCCACCGTCGTCGCCGCGCTGCTGCCGGAAAACGCGATCGTGGTCGATGAGTCGATCACCTCCGGCCGCGGCCTAGTGCCTGCGACGAAGAACGCGCCCCCGCACGATTGGATGGTGAACACCGGCGGTTCGATCGGCATGGGCATGCCGGTCGCCGTCGGCGCCGCGGTCGCTTGTCCGGACCGTAAAGTGATCTGCCTCGAAGGCGACGGCAGCGGCATGTACACGCTGCAAGCGCTGTGGACCATGGCGCGCGAGAGCCTGAACATCGTCACGCTCATCTTCGCCAACCGGACGTATGAAATTCTCAAAGGCGAATTCAAAAACGTCGGCGCCGGCGAAGCCGGCCGCAAGGCGCTCGATATGCTCGAAATCGGCCGCCCCGATCTCGATTGGGTCGCGCTCGCGAAAGGACAGGGCGTTCCCGCCGCGCGCGTGCGCAATCTCGACGAACTCGCGCGCGAGCTCGGCGGCGCGATGCACGAGCAAGGTCCGCGGTTGATCGAAGTGGTGATGTAGGCGAATGTGATCGGCCGTGCCCACGGCAAGGCAGTCACACCAGCGGTACGCGCCGCCGGCGTGACGATGGCGGAGCGACGGATTCGAACGTTGCTCCGGCTGTGCCTGCTCGGTTATTCGTTTTTCCTCATTGTTTCCTGCGCGTCTTTCCCGGCGCCGTTCGATCCGCCAACGTCGCCGTGCGGCCGAAGCGATCTTCCGCAGCGATCTGAAATCGTGCGGGGTCGACTCGCCAACGGCCTGCGCTACGTGATCTGGCCGCTATCTGGGCAACGCGAAGTGTCGGTGCGTTTGGTGGTCGACGCCGGCTCTTTCCATGAAGCCGACAGCGAAAGAGGACTCGCGCATTTCCTGGAGCACATGGCGTTCCGCGGTTCGGAGAACTTGCCGGGCGGTGCGCGCGTGACGGAACTGGAGGCGCTCGGACTCCACTGGGGCGCGCACAACAACGCCTTCACGAGCTATGAGCACACTTCGTACAAACTCGACCTGCCGACCGCGACCGTGGAGGTACTCGAGCGCGGGTTGTTCGTTTTGCGCGAAACGGCTGACCATCTCACGCTGGCCGCCGATACGCTTGAGATCGAGCGCGGCGTTGTTCTCGCCGAGTTGCGTTTGGCCGATAACGCCAACCGACGCGAATCGGAGGCCGGGCTCGAAATGATCTATGGGGATTGGCTGACAAATCATCGCCCGATCGGCTCGGCGGACGTCGTTCGTCGAGTGGGTCGCGACGACATGGCGCGCTTCTATCGGCGCTGGTACCGGCCGCAGCGCATGACGGTGGTTGTAGCGGGCGGCGTCGACCCGACCGTCGCCGCGCGCCTCATCCGCGCTCGCTTCGGCGACATGACAAGTGCGACCGACGATCCGCAACCGCAGATACCGTCGCCGGTGCTGGTTGCCACCGGTTCCGCGG
>JBGPCS010000105.1:0-7870 GCA_041481875.1 Sulfurifustaceae bacterium | reverse complement strand
TAGGGCTGGAACACAACCTCGGCGTTGTTCACGTTGATCGGATGGAACACCACCTCGCGAACGCGCCCCTCGTGAAACGTCAAGACCGCCACGACGCTGCGGGTTGCGTCACGACTGTAGGACCCGAACACGAAGTTTCCGAGACTGTACAAGATGACGCCGTCGCGGTAGCGCTCCACGCCTTGCAGCACATGCGGATGATGACCGACCACCGCCGCCGCGCCCGCTTCGATCGCCGCGTGTCCGAGTTTGCGCTGGTAATCGCGCAGCTCGGTGCTGCCCTCTTGTCCCCAATGAAATGACACCAGCACGATGTCCGTTTTCAAACGCGCGCTCGCGACGTCGGCGCGAACTTGATCCTCGTGTCCGAAAGTTGTTCCAGGCCGGTGCTCTTCCGCCCAAAATTCTTCCGGAAATGTCAGCGAGTAGGCCAGCACCGCGATTCGCCCGCCCGAACGCTCGAGTATCGCCGGCTGGCGCGCTGCGGAGAGATTCGCGCCCGCTCCCGCGTGGCGGATACCGGCGCTCTGCAAAGCCTGCATCGTGTCGCGCAGTCCCTCTAATCCGTAGTCCATGGAATGGTTGTTCGCGAGCGACACGACATCGAACCCGGCACGCGCCAGCGCCGGCGCGACTAAATCGGGCGGCGAACGAAACACGTACTGCTTGCGCTGCGCCTCGCCGCGTGTCGTGAGCGGTCCTTCCAGATTACCGAACGCCAGATCGGCGTCGCGCAGCAACGCGCCGATCCGTTCGAAAGGATAGTCGTAACCGAAACGCGCCAACTCGGGCGCGGCGGTGCCGCCGAGCATGATGTCGCCAACGGCCGCCACGGTCAGCTCGTGCGTCGCCATGCGTTCCTCGGCGGTTCCCGCTGGCGCGATCGTCAGCGACATCGTCGCGACAAACGCTACGATCGCGCGTGCAGCGACTCTGCGGAGAAGTGTCAGCCGGGAAAAAAACATTTAGAGCTAGCGCTTGGAAGGTGATGACGGATCGCGTTGCGCCAACCGCCGAAGCGCGGCCCTGAGATCGGGGTCCGCGATTGCGCTCGCGCTGCCTTCAATGACCAGCGCTGCTTTCGCCGAGAGCCTGCTCTTGGGCCGACGCACCTTCGGCTGCGAATCGCCGATGGCGTTCGCAGAATCCAGCGGGACGACGCGCACGCGCAGATCGGTCAGGTCGTGCAGCACCGAAGCGCGCCGCAGCGCCTCCACGAACGCCGGCTGCTGGTGTCGCAGACGACCGGCCCATGCCGGGGTATCCGCGTGGACGAACAGTAGACCGGCGGCGTAGCGGACCGGATACGCATGGGACGCCAGAGGTTCCGGGATAGTGGATATCCATGCCTGACGCAGACGTAACCCCTCGTCTGCACGGCGATTTAAGGCGGCGCTCAAATCTGCTGGCAGGTACGCGCCGAGCCGTTGTACCTTGGCTTTGCGGTCGTTTCTTTTCATGTAGCCTGATGGTCTAGAATTGTAAGGGCTTATGAACATTATCGTAATTTCGGAGGGCATCCGAAAGGGACGCGTGGCGTGCCTCTCCCACCGCCACCTCCTCCTCATCCTCATCATCGGCGGCCTCCTCCTGCCGCTTTTCTTCGGCATCTTAACCTTCAAGATCCAAGCGCTCATCGAGAAACACGCGAGCCCCGATGATCGCTTGGCGATCTACGCCAAAGAGCTCGCCGAACAATCCCGCGCGATCGAGCGGGCAAAGCGGGAAGCCGCGACGCATTTAAACGCCCTCGCCCGGCGCATGGGCCAACTGCAAGCCCAAGTCCTGCGGCTGAACGCCCTCGGGGGCCGCTTAAGTCACATGGCGGGGCTCGATACGCGGGAGTTCAACTTCGATGCCGAAGTCGCCCAAGGCGGCCCCGAGAGCGGGAGCCTGGGCGCCGTCATGGAAGTCACCGGCAGCCTCAAGCGCTTAAGCGGTGAGATCAACACCTCCGAGGCACGCCTGAAGGCCTTGGAGACCTTGCTTCTCGATCGGCGCTTAACCGATGCCGTGACACCGGCCGGCTGGCCGGCGGAGGGGGGTTTCGTCTCCTCGGGCTTTGGCACCCGGGCCGATCCCTTCACCGGCGCCCTCGCCTTCCACGAGGGGGTTGATATCGCCTCGCGCTTGGGCTCGCCCATCCACGCGATGGCCGATGGGGTGGTGTCCTTCGCCGGGGAGAAGCCCCAATACGGGCGCACGATTGAGATCACCCATGGGCGCGGCTTAACTACGCGCTATGCGCATACGCTCTCCCTGCTGGTGAAGGTCGGCGATAAGGTTAATCGCGGGGATGCGATCGCCCTCGTTGGCAGCTCCGGGCGCTCGACCGGGCCGCATGTGCATTTTGAGGTGTTGAGGGATGAGCGGGCGGTGAATCCCGGTAGATATTTGCGCGCCGCTCGATAACAAGGCGGGACACCCGTTAGCCTTCAAGTCTCTTTCCTTTTCCTCCATAATCCGACGTTCGATTCTTTAGTTCTACGCCTCGCGTAGTTGTCGATGATCACCAAGGTACTGACCAAGATATTCGGCAGCCGCAACTCGCGTCTGCTAAAGGCGATGCAATGGCAAGTAGAGCGCATCAATGCGTTCGAGCCGAGCATTGCGGCGCTTTCCGACGATGCGCTGCGCGCGAAGACCGCGGAATTCAAAACCCGCCTGTCTCAGAGCGAGGAGCTAAACAGCGTCTTGCCCGAAGCTTTCGCGGTAGTGCGCGAGACGTCAAAGCGCACGCTCGGAATGCGCCATTTCGACGTCCAACTGATCGGCGGCATGGTGCTGCACCAGGGTAAGATCGCCGAGATGCGCACCGGCGAGGGCAAGACGCTGGTGGCGACGCTGCCCGCTTATCTCAACGCGCTATCCGGCCGCGGCGTGCACGTCGTGACGGTGAACGATTACCTCGCCCGCCGCGACGCCGAATGGATGGGGCAAATCTACAAGTTTCTCGGTATGACGGTCGGCGTCGTGGTTCCAGGCCAGGACCGCGATGTCAAACGCGCCGCCTACGCGGCGGACATTGTCTACGGCACCAACAACGAGTACGGCTTCGACTACTTGCGCGACAACATGGCGTTCCAGGCGGAGGATCGCGTGCAGCGCGGACTCAATTTCGCCATCGTCGATAAAACCAACTCGATCCTGATCGACGAGGCGCGCACGCCGCTCATCATTTCCGGCCCGGCGAAGAAAAGCACCGATCTTTATGTCAAGATCAATGCCATCATCCCCAAGCTCGAAAAACAGGAAACCGAGAATGGCCCAGGCGACTATAGCGTGGATGAAAAGACGCGCCAGGCATTCCTGACCGAGGCGGGCCACGAGAAAGTCGAGCGGCTACTGGCGCAAGCGGGCCTGCTCGCGGCCGGTGGCAATCTATACGATGTTTCCAGTCTCGCGCTGATGCACCATTTGAACGCCGCGCTGCGCGCGCACGCCTTGTACAAACGCGAAGTGGATTACATCGTGCGCGACAATCAAGTCATCATTATCGACGAGTTCACCGGCCGTATGATGGTTGGGCGGCGCTGGTCGGAGGGTTTGCACCAGGCGATCGAGGCGAAGGAAGGCGCCGCGATCGAGAACGAAAACCACACGCTCGCGACCATCACATTCCAAAACTATTTCCGGCTCTATCAAAAGCTTTCGGGAATGACCGGCACCGCCGATACCGAGGCGTTCGAGTTCCATCAGATTTACGGGCTCGAAGTAGTCGTGATACCCACGCACCATCCGATGATCCGCGACGACATGGGCGATCAGGTTTACCGCACCGGACGCGAGAAACACGGAGCGATCATCGCCGATATCAAGGATTGTCATGAGCGCGGGCAGCCGACACTGGTCGGCACGATTTCGATCGAGGCCTCGGAACACCTCGCGCGCTTGCTCGACAAGGATAAAATTCCGCATCAAGTGCTCAACGCCAAGCAGCACGAGCGCGAGGCGCTCATTGTCGCTCAGGCCGGACAGCCGGGGGCGGTAACGATCGCGACGAACATGGCCGGTCGCGGCACTGACATCGTGCTTGGCGGTAACTTGGCGATGGAACTTGCCGACGCCGGGGACGATGCGCCGAAGCGCCAGCAAATTCAGCAGGACTGGGAACAGCGCCACAAGCAAGTGGTCGGCGCGGGCGGCCTGAAAGTGATCGGCACCGAGCGTCATGAATCGCGACGTATCGACAATCAGCTGCGCGGCCGCTCCGGCCGTCAAGGCGACCCGGGCTCCAGCCGCTTTTATCTCTCGCTCGAAGATAATTTGCTGCGGATTTTCGGCTCGGAGCGCGTCTCCGGTCTGATGCAAAAGCTCGGCATGGAGGAGGGCGAGGCGATCGAACATCCGTGGGTGACGCGGGCGATCGAGAACGCGCAGCGCAAAGTCGAGGGCCGCAACTTCGACATTCGCAAGCAGCTGCTCGAGTACGACGACGTCGCCAACGAGCAGCGCAAGGTAATTTACGAGCAGCGCAACCGCTTGCTCGACGTCGAAGACATATCCGAAAGTATTCGCGTGGTTCGGCGCGACGTGATCGAGGTGCTTGTCGGAAACTTTGTTCCGCCACAGAGCTTGGAGGAACAATGGGACATCCCCGGGCTCGATGAAAACTTGGTCCACGAGTTCGGCTTGAAGCTGCCGTTCAAGGAGTGGCTCGATCAGGAAAATGAGCTTGACGACGGGAAAATTCGCGATCGCGTTGTCGCCGAGCTCGAGCGTCGTCATGAGGAGAAGGCCGCGTTGATCGGGGAGGATGTGATGCGCCGGCTCGAAAAGGCCGTGATGCTGCAGGTTCTAGACCAGCAATGGAAGGACCATCTGGCGGCGATGGATTACTTGCGCCAGGGCATACACCTGCGCGGCTACGCCCAGAAGAATCCGAAACAGGAATATAAGCGCGAAGCGTTCGAGCTTTTCTCCGACATGCTCGCGCGTATCAAGCAAGAAGTCATCACGCTGCTCGCGCGCGTGCAACTGCAGGCCGAGACGCCGCCAACCTTCGAGCCGGCTCCGCGCCGCGAGCCGCAGGAGATGCAGTTCCTGCATCCTTCGGCGACGGCCGACGGCGGTGAACCGGCGGAGGAATCCGAGGTCGCGGTCGAGCAGCGTCCGCTCGTGCGCAAGCAGCCGAAGATCGGTCGCAACCAGCCGTGTCCGTGCGGCTCGGGAAAGAAGTACAAACACTGTCACGGCCGGCTCGAGTGAGCCGGCGCGGCTGACGCTTTCCGCCATGGCCGTCGGACTCACTCGCCTGCCGCCGCTTCACGCGGTCTCCGGTATTCGCCTCGGCACGGCGATGGCCGGGCTGCGCAAGCTCGATCGCCGCGATCTCGTCGTCATCGAGTGCTCGGCCGGGACGGAGGCTGCCGCGGTATTCACGCGTAATCGTTTTTGCGCCGCACCGGTGTTGGTCGCGCGTGAACATCTGGCGCGGACTATGCCGCGCGCGCTCGTGATCAATACCGGCTACGCGAACGCCGGCACCGGCGAGCCGGGTGTGGCGGATGCGCGCGCGACGTGTGCGGCGCTGGGCGCGCAGCTCGGTTGCGACGCTCAGCAGGTGTTGCCTTTTTCCACCGGCCTCATCGGCGAGCGATTTCCGCTCGAGCGCCTCACTGCGGCGTTGCCGACCGCCGTGCGGGCGTTGTCCGAGACCGGCTGGAGCGACGCGGCGCACGGCATGATGACGACGGATACCGTCGCGAAGGGAAGCTCGCGTCGGTGTTTGCTCGATGGGCACGAGATTACGGTTACCGGTATCGCGAAGGGCGCCGGCATGATTCAGCCAAACATGGCGACGATGCTTGCGTTCATCGCGACCGATGGCGCCGTTAGCCGCGAGGCGCTGGCCGCGTGCGTTGCGACGGCGGCGGAGGTTTCGTTCAATCGGATCACCGTGGACGGCGACACCTCGACCAACGACGCGTGCGTACTGCTGGCGACCGGGCACGGTGCGAACGCGTGCATCGAGCGGCCGAGCGGCGAATCCTACCAGCGCTTATGCGCGGTGGTAACCGACGTGTGCATCGAGCTCGCGCAGGCGATCGTACGCGACGGTGAAGGCGCGACGAAGTTCATCACGGTTGAAGTCTGCGAAGGTGAATCGGTAAGCGATTGCTTGGAGATCGCCAACACGATCGCGAATTCACCGCTGGTCAAGACCGCCTTCTTCGCTTCCGATCCGAATTGGGGGCGTATTCTCGCCGCCGTCGGACGCGCGCGCGTGGCGCGAGTTGAGATCGACCGCGTCGCGATCTGGATCAACGACGTCTGCGTCGTGCGTGCCGGCAGTCTCGCCCTTGACTACACCGAAGCCGCCGGGCAGGCGGCGTTGCGCCCGGCGGAGATCCGTGTGCGTGTCTCGCTCGGCGCCGGTCCGCATTCCGCCAGCGTCTGGACCTGCGACTTGTCGGACGGCTATGTGCGTATCAACGCCGACTATCGAAGTTAGGAACTCGCTACACGATGGCTGAGCCGACCGGCGCCGGCGCCATCCACGTCGTGGCGGGTTTGCTGATGGCGGGTGGCCGCGTCTGCGTCACGCGCCGGCGCTCGGACGTTCACCAAGGCGGCAAATGGGAGTTCCCCGGAGGAAAGCTCGAGCCACAGGAAACTCCGCTGGCGGGCCTGCGGCGCGAGCTGTGCGAAGAGCTTGGGATCGACGTCCTGGAGGCGCAGCCGTTCATGCAACTGCGTCACGCTTATCGCGACCTCGACGTGCTACTCGATATTTGGCGCATCGTGCTCTACCACGGCGAGCCGCACGGGCGCGAAGCGCAGGAAATGCGCTGGGAGGAAGTCACGCGCCTCGATCCGCGCGAATTTCCCGACGCCGACCGCCCGGCGTTGCGGCGCTTGCAGTTGCCGTCGCTGTATGCGGTCAGCGATGTCGGCCGTCTCGGCGAAGACGAATTCGCCGCGCGCCTCGAACGCGCGCTCGCCGCCGGCGTGCGGCTGGTGCAGCTGCGTGAGCCGGCGATGGAGCGCGCGCGATTTTGCGCCTGCGCGCGCAGACTGTCTGCGCTATGCCGTCGCTTCGGGGCTCGGCTCCTCGTCAACGCCGATCCGGCGTGGCTTGACGAATGCGACGCCGACGGCGTGCATGCGAATAGCCGAACGCTGATGGCGTTGTCCGAACGTCCGCTCGGCGGCGAATTTTGGTTTAGCGCCTCTTGCCACAACACCGTCGAGCTCGAAAAGGCGGCGGTACTCGCCGCCGACTTCGCGGTGCTCGGTCCGGTTCAGCCGACCGCGACCCATCCCACCGGTCCAATTCTGGGTTGGGAACGTTTTGCGGACCTGTGCCGCTCGGCGCGTGTGCCGGTTTATGCGATCGGTGGCATGGAGGCGCTGGATCTTCCGCGAGCGTCGACGGCGGGCGCGCAAGGTCTCGCGATGATCAGTGGTCTGTGGCGTGCGCGCGATCTTGAGGCCGTTGTGCGCCAACTTTCACCGTAGCACTAGCTCGCGCGCGCCAGCGCTTGATAGCGTGCGTGCAAGTGATCAACCTGATGTTCGAGTTCCTCCAGGGTGCCATTGTTAATTAGAACGTCGTCGGCTCGCGCGAGTCGGTCTTCACGCGCCGCCTGAGTGGAAACAATCCTTCGTATCGCCTCGGTCGAAGCTCCGTCCCGCGCGCTCGCGCGTTCGAGTTGCCGAGCTTCGTCGATGTCGACCACAAGGATACGGTCGATCAGCTCGCCGAACCCGGTTTCGACCAGCAAGGGCACGACGATCAGGCAATACGGCGCGTGCAATGTTCGTAGTCGTTCGAGCACCGCCGCGCGGATGCGGGGATGCAGGATGGCTTCGAGCCGTGCGCGCGCTGCCGCGTCGTCGAATACCCGTCGGCGTAGCTGCGCCCGAT
>JBGPCS010000104.1:0-7897 GCA_041481875.1 Sulfurifustaceae bacterium | reverse complement strand
CAGGATCGCGGCGCGCAAATCGGACGGCGCGAAACTATGCGGCACCGGAAATGGATTCATCGTGGTGGCGGCGGGCGCCGGGGTCGGATCGACGCGGCCGTCTTGATCGGGCGGGAGCGTCGGCTCGGTGGCGACATCGCGCAACGCACCCGATACGCCCTTGGTGACCGGCCCGCCGATCAGCACGTTACAAAATCCGAACGGCCAATGATCGCGGCTCGCGTCGGTGGTGCGGCCGAATTCCGTGGACAGCACAATCATCACCCGATTGAGATCGATCGTGCCGGCGTCGATGAGCTGGCGCAGCGTGACCAGCACGTTCCACAGATTCACCGTCGTGTGCTCCATATGCTGCGAGCCGTGCGTATCGTAACCGCCGCCCATGCTGTGCTCGTACAAACCTTTGTCGATCACGCACGCGTAACGCGGCGCGCCGGCGCCGGTCTGCGACAGCAAATACGCCGCGAGGCGAATCGCGTGGCCCGGCATATTGTCGACCGCGGCTGCCCCAAAGATCGTCGTCGGGCACGCGGCGTTCTGCGTGAACGGTCCCGCGAGCGGCGAACCCGTGGCGGAGAGCAAGGTATTCAACGCCGGCGCCGCCTTCAGCATGTCGGCGCTCGATTTAAACGAGACGAACCCGCGCGAGCGCGCGAGCCCGTTGCTCGCGAGGGATGAATGCCGAAGCTGATCGCCGTACGCCGCGATGTAATGGTTCAGCACGGCGTCGCGCTCGGTGCGTATGCCGGTGCGCTGCAGAAGACCGAGCAGCGCCGCGGTGCTCGGACCGATGCGCATCACCAGCGGCTTGGCGAAGCCCGGATGCATGCCGATCGCGGCCGAGGCTTGCAAGTTATCGGTCGGGAAGTGAAACGAGTCGGGCCAGCAGACGTACGAATACGGTTTCGTCGCGGGCGTACCGGCGACAATGTCGTGGTGCGCGAAGTGATGTTGTATGGCCGTGCCGAGCCCGGACAGTTTCGGGCTGCCCAATTCAAAACCGGTCAACGTCACCGGGATCGCACCCTCATGCGGCGTGAACCGGTGGCCGAGCGCGACGATGCGCATCTTGTTGAGAATCCCCGCCGACCACAGCGGCTTGGTGATCGGGCTCAGGTGCACCGCGTGGCCCGCGGCGTCGTTGGCGAACGGGTTGGGATCGGGGTCGGTGAATGCGCTGTCGCAGCCGCCGAAGGGCAGCAACGAATACCCGCGGAAACGATTCGCCACCGTGGGCGCACGACAGTAGAACGTCTCCCACATCGACAAACCGCCGTAGAGGTGAATTTCAAGAACGCGGATGTCGGGCTCGGTGTTCCAGATCGTGCCGACGCTGCTCGGCATCGAGCCCCAGGCGGCCGGCGAGGTTCCGTGCGCACGGATGATCGACGGGAAAGCAATTCCGGCGGCCGACGCGGCGATCGCCGCGAGTGTCTTGCGCCGTCCAGCGTCCATGCAGACCCCCGTTTGTTGTGTTGTTATTGCGCGCTACTCTAACTCCGCGCCGCGCGACGAGGCAAGCCGACGTAAGGGGCGTGCCGGACAACTCGACTTGGCTGGACGACGCGCTGGCATTTCGAAGTCCTAAGGAACCTCTGGTTGATTTCAGACAAACCGCCACGGACGCCAAGGACGCAAAGGATTTTTTGTTCTCGTTCAGACTCCTTTCCTTGGCGTCCTTAGCGTCCTTCGCGGTTAACAAGTATTTTCAGACCTTCCCTATTTCGATCCGCCCCCCGCGGGCAGCACGGCCTGCGGGGTTTTCGTGCGATCCGTTGCGGGCCATTGCTCGGTCAGCGCGGGCAAGGGAAGCTCCTTGCCGGTGACGCGCTCGATCGTCATCGCATAGACGGCGATCAGATCCAACCGCGGGAAGAATGCTTTCGGGCGCTCCGCCACGCGCGCCGCGTATTTCTCCATCAGCGCCGTGCAGAAGCGCGTTTTCTCATCGCGATCCTCAACGACGCGCACGGTCCCGAAGGCAATGACGCTGCGGAAGCTGACAGCCGTATCGCACTCGAAACGCCCGTAGGCGAACACTTCGCCAGGTTCATCGATCTCGAAGCAAGCGCTTGCGTTGCGGTCGACGTTCTGGCGCAGATGACCGCGCGCGATCGTGTTGTGCACATAAACCTTTCCGTCCATCCAGACGTACAGCAGTGGCACGATATAGGGAGTGCCGTCGGCACTGATCGTCGCGAGACGCCCGCAGTAACCGCGCGCGAGCATTTCCCCGACGCGCGCTTCGCCAAGCTCTCGATCGGCGCGACGTAGCTGTGGTGAGCTGCTCATGGTGCTTATCTCCTAGGGAAAGTCTGAACTATTAATTTTCACCGCAGAGGACGCAGGGTTTGTATGGATTTTGTTTGATTTCCTCCGCGTCCTCTGTGTCCTCTGCGGTAGACAATCATAGCTAATCAGACCTTCGTTCAAACCTTGTCTAACGGCGACACCGCAGCGTGCCGCGCCAAGCGCAACTCGAGATGCCGCCTCACGTCCGGCCATTCGCTCGCCAGGATGCTGTACATCACCGTGTCGCGCGCGGTGCCATCGCGGCGCGCGTGGTGATGGCGGATCACGCCGTCCTTCTTGGCGCCCAAGGCTTCGATCGCCCGCTGCGACGTAAAATTGAAATTATCGGTCCGCAAGCCTACCACCCGACAGCCGAGCGATTCGAACGCGTGCTGCAGCAACAGCAGCTTACAAACCGTGTTCACATGGCTACGCTGCCAGCGCTTCGCGTACCAGGTATAGCCGATCTCGACGCGATCGATTGCGGCGACGATGTCGTGATAGCGCGTGCTGCCGACGATCGCTCCGCTCGGTAATTCGCGAACCGCCCACGGCAGCATGTGGCCCGCCTCCTGTCCGGCGAGCGCGGTCGAGATGTATCCGTGCGTGTGCTCCGGTTCCGGCACGGCAGTGAACCAGAGCTGCCAAAGCTTACCGTCGGCGCCGGCGGCGGCCAGTCCATCGCGATGCTCGCGCGCCAATGGCTCGAGCCGGACGCCGTGACCCTCGAGCGTGACTGGATGCGGCTTGATCATTCCGGTGCTCCGTGATTGATGGTGGTACAAGATAGCCCGGCAATTGGCTACTAAAAAGTACCACTTCTGCTAATCTCGACCAGTCCACTTATGCGCTCCGCCATCACCATCGACGTCGCCTCCGCCATGCCGATCCACCGGCAGATCTACGAGGCATGGCGCGCGGGCATTCTCAGCGGACGATTCCGCGGCGGCGAACGCGTTCCCTCGACCCGCGAGCTGGCCGACGGCGTCGGCGTGTCGCGCAGCACGGTGACGCAAGCGTACGAACAGCTCATCGCCGAAGGTTACCTGCAGGCGACCCACGGCTCCGGGACGTACGTTTGCCGCGAGCTACCGGACAGGCTGCTGCGTCCGCGGCCGGCGCCCGGGCGGCGCGGCGCCGAAACGGCGCCGATACACCTGTCGCGTTTCGGCGCGCGGCTGCGCGATGACTTTGTTTATCCCGCGACTCCACCGGGCTTCATCTGCTTCTCGCGCTGGGGGCCGGATCTCGAGCACTTTCCGTTCGCGTTGTGGCGCAGCCTCATCACGCGCCACTTGCGCAAGGCCGAACCGGAACTATTCGACTACGCGAAATCCGCGCAAGGCTATCTTCGACTGCGCCGCGAAATCGCCGCGTACGTCGGACGCTCGCGCGCGGTGCAGTGCGTGCCGGAACAAATCATCATCGTCAACGGCTCGCAACAAGCGCTCGAGTTCTGCGCGCGCCTGTTGCTCGAACCGGGCGAGACGGTCGTCTTCGAGAACCCCGGCTACTTGGGCACGCGCCGTATTTTCGCCGCCCACGGTGCCGAGCTTCGCCCGGTGCCGATCGACCCCGAAGGGCTCGTGGTCGATAACATCGGCGAGAAGGCGCGGTTGGTGTACGTCACCCCGTCGCATCAATTTCCAACGGGAGTTTCCATGTCGCTGCAACGCCGGCTGGCGTTGATCGAGTGGGCGCGCCGGCACCGAGCGGTTATCATCGAAGACGACTACGACAGCGAGTATCGCTACGGCGGACCACCGCTGCCCGCGCTCCAAGGCTTGGCGCACGACGTACCGGTCGTCTACTGCGGAACGTTCTCGAAGGTTATGTTTCCGGGTCTGCGCGTCGGCTACGTCGTGGTCCCGCGGTCGCTCGCTCCGACGTTCACGCGCGCGAAGTGGCTCACCGACCGCCACACGTCGATGCTCGAACAAGCGGCGCTCGCGGATTTTCTGAGCGAGGGCCACCTCGAGCGCCACATCCGCCGCATGCGGCGACTCTACGGGCGCCGGCGCGAGGCGCTCGTCGACGCGCTAAGCCGCCATTTCGGCGACGCCGTTCGCGTCTGCGGCGATCCGGCGGGGATGAATGTGCTGGCGCGGTTCGACGACGACGCAATCGAGCAGCGCGCGCTGAAGCACAAGGTCCAGCTCGCGAGCGCGAGCGCGTACTACCTCACGAAAGCGCCGCGAAACGAATTTGTGCTCGGCTTCTCGACGCTCGGCGAACGCACGATTCGGGAAGGCGTGAAGCGCATTGCACGGTAGAATAGTCGTCCACTCGAGACATAAGGGGAAACCATGGCGGAGTATCGGCTGTATTGTTTCGCGCAATCCGGCAACGCGTATAAGGTGGCCCTGATGTTGAATCTCTGCGGTGCGGATTGGGAGCCGCGGTTCGTCAACTTCTTCAAAGGCGAGACGCGCACCCCGGAGTATCGGGCCATCAACGAGATGGGCGAAGCACCGGTGCTCGAGCATCGTGGCAAACGCCTGACGCAGTCGGGTGTGATACTCGATTATCTCGTCGAGCAGTTCGACCGCTTCGGCTGGAAAAACGCTGACGACCGTCGCGAGGTGTTGCGCTGGTTGCTGTTCGACAATCATAAGGTGTCGAGTTACCTCGCGACGCTGCGTTATCTGATCCAGTTCGCCAAGACCGGCGAAACGCCGGTGACCGAATGGCTGCGCAGTCGTCTCAAGGCGTCGCTGCCGATATTGAACGGTCGGCTCGCCGATCACAAATTCGTCGTGGGTGAATCGGCCACCATCGCCGATTTTTCGTTGTGCGGTTACCTCTACTGGAACGAGGAATGCGGCTTGAGCTTCGCGGACTACCCGCATATTCCACGCTGGCTCGATCGCATCAAGGCGCTCCCCGGCTGGGTTCATCCTTACGAGCTCATGCCGGGGCATCCGCTGCCGGAGTAAGCGGCAACAGGCAACGGTGCAAGTAGGATTAATCCCGTCGCGGAGATAAACTGCGGCTGACGAGTCAGTGAAACTGATTTACCAAAGGACCGCGCCATGAAACCGATCATTGCCTTCATTGTGCTGGCGCTCGGCGCTTTGCCGATCCTCGCGGCCGACGAAGAAACGTACCGCTGCGAATGTTGCGACGCGTATTTCGGCAAGAATCCGAATGCGACGACCTACTGGGGCAAGGGGCTCGGCTACGCGTGGCTGATGAAGAAACGAAACTACGAAGAAGCCATTTCCCGCTTCGACGACGCCTATCGCAAGAACGATTACACGCTCCAAGACGTCGGCTGGGTCGGCGAGGCGCTGTTTGCGCTCGCGGCGACCAAGAGCGGCCTGCACGATCCGCACGACCGATTCATGTTTTACCAAGAAGAGAAACCGAAGGATCCGGTCGCCTACGATGTTTGGTGGATGCACGAAAAGTACAAGCGGAAGATTTGGGACAAGACAGCCATCGACCGGTATGGAGACCCCGCGCTCTGCACCATCACCGAAGTGCGTAAATCGGCTCCGCAATTTCCGCGATTCTTCACGCGTTACCTGACGATATTGATCGCTACCGGACGGTCCGACAAAGTTCTCGCCGAGGTCCGCGCGCTGCATCCCGACAGTCTCTCGATCTCGGGGCCGCTCGGGGAGTATCTCGTTCCGATCCTGGAGCAGTACATCGGATCTTCGCTTTACGAGGAAGGAGCGGCCTATCTCGCGACCGTCAAGAGCGCACACGGCCTCGCTAAAGTAACGCAAGAGCATTGGACCGCGCGACTCCTGCGTGCCGTCGATGAGGAGCCGCTGCCGCCGGCACGAAAGAAAAACATCCAGGCGAAGATCCGCGCGATCAAGTGAAGCGAAACCGGTTCGGGCCGGCGCGAACTAGCGCACGAGGCCCGCTATCGCGTCGGCCACGTAATCCACGTTGTGGTTGTTGAGCGCGGCGACGCAGATACGTCCGCTGTCGACCGCGTAGATCGAGAACTCCTTCCGCAGCCGCTCCACCGCTTCCTTCGACAGACCCGAATACGAGAACAAACCCCGCTGCTGCAGAACGAAACGGAAATCGAAGCCGGGCGCGGCTGCCTGCACGCGTTCGGCGAGCGCGCGGCGCATCGCCTGGATGCGGGTGCGCATGCCGGCTAGCTCCTGTTCCCAGAGTTTGCGCAGCGCGGGCGCCGTCAGCACGGTCGCAACGACCTGGGCGCCGTGGATCGGCGGGTTGGAATAATTCGCGCGAATGAGGCGCTTCAGTTGGCTCAGCACGCGCGCCGTTTCATCGCGACTCGCGGTAACGACGCTCAGCGCGCCGACGCGCTCGCCGTACAGCGAGAACGACTTCGAGAACGAATTCGCGACGAACACCGGCGCGCATTGTTCCGCGAACCGCCGCACGACGTCGCTGTCGGCGTCCAACCCTTCCGCGAATCCCTGATAGGCGATGTCCAGGATCGGCACCAGCTCGCGCGCTTTCACCGTTTCGATGACGCGCGTCCATTGCGCTCGATCGAGATCGACGCCGGTCGGATTATGGCAGCAGGCGTGCAGCACGACGATCGCACGCGGCGGCAGTGCATCAAACGCTTTCATCATCGCCGCAAAATCGAGTCCGCGACTCGCGGCGTCGTAGTACGGATACGAGCTCACCTTGAAACCCGCGCCCTCGAAGAGCGCACGATGGTTCTCCCAGCTCGGGGTGCTGATCCACACCTCGGCTTTCGGATCGATGTGATAGAGAAAGTCCGCCGCAACTTTTAACGCGCCGGTGCCGCCGAGCGCTTGCGCGGTCGCCAGTCTTTCCTCGCGCAGCGGCGCCGATTCAGCTCCGAAGACGAGCGCTTGAACGCCGCGCAAATAACTCGGCATGCCCTCGATCGGAAGGTAACCGTGCGGCGCGGAAGTTTCGATCATCAGCCGCTCGGCGCGCCGCACGCACTCGAGCACCGGGACCTTGCCGTCGTCGTCGTAGTAGACGCCGACACCTAAGTTCACCTTGCGCGGGTTCGCGTCGGCGTTGAACGCTTCAGTAACACCGAGAATGGGATCGCGGGGCGCGAGCGCCACAGCTCCGAGTATCGACGAGCTCATGAGTCTTTGATCGAACGTTGAAGGACGAAATCGACCGTAAATGCAACGGCAGACGCGTATGTTCACACAAAGGTCTATCCGAGGACAGTGCGGCGTGCCGACCCGCCCCGGCGACAAGGGTCAGGGGTGGAGGTACTTTCATTCCGGGCGGGCCGGCGTCTTGGTCGCGCCGCGACGCCGTCTCCTTCCGGCTAGAACTCGAGCTTATCCCCGGGGTTTATCGCCATCACCTTCGTCGACGTCTTGCCGAGCGCCTGTTTGTACTCCTCCGGCGTTCCCTTGAGTTGCGGGAACGTGCCGTAGTGCATGGGTATGGCGTACTTCGGTTTCAGATAATTCTTCGTCGCATAAGCCGCATCGCCCGGGTTCATGACGAAGTGGCCACCAATCGGAATCATCACGAGGTCGGGTTTGTAGTACTCGCCGTACAGCTTCATATCGCCGAAGAGCGCGGTGTCGCCCATGTGATAAATCTTGAAGCCGTTTTCGAGCTGAATGATGAAACCGACTGGCTCGCCGCCGACGTGGGTCTCGTCCTT
>JBGPCS010000103.1:0-7930 GCA_041481875.1 Sulfurifustaceae bacterium | reverse complement strand
TTCAGTTCGTCAAGGAACAGGGCTCGTGGCGCGTGATCGGCACGTTGCGTCCCGATCAGCTCGACGAGGCACACCCGTATTGGATCCCGGGCCCGAAGGAATCGCCGGAACAACTCTTCCCTTATCTCGCCGCGAAGCGCATTGAAACCGACGTACAGAAGCGCCTGCCGGGCCAGCCACTCAACGCGACGGAGTTCCAAACGCGCTACAACCAGAAGCAGAAGATCGGAGTCGCCGAAGTCGGCTACAAGGTTGGCGAGGGCCAATCGACCCAAACGACTTTTCTTTATCAACTTACGCCCACGGGTTGGACGCTCTCGCGCGAACTCGGCCGCAAAGAGCGCGTGAACCTCGCCACCGGTAAGGTCGAGACACAACGATAGTTTAGAGCGCGCATCAGCGCACTTACTCCCCTTCTCCCAAGCAAACGAGCACGCGTGGCAAGCGCGTATCGGCTCGCCCCCCTTCTCCCTCCGGGAGAAGGGATGGGGATGAGGGGCGAAGCCAGTTTTGCTTCGCGGGAGAGGGATGGGGTGAGGGATGCGAACGATCTTCGTGGTGTTCTAACCTCGCTCTCGTCAAAACAAAAAACCCCGCAATCGCGGGGTTTCAAAATTCTGATTGCCTCCGGTTGGGTCTAGAGCGGTTTTACGAGGGTAGCTTGCATCCCCTTCGGGCCTTTCTCCGCCTCGAACTCGACTGTCTGCCCCTCTGCGAGCTTCTTGAACCCGGAGCCCTGAATCACGGAATAGTGAACGAACACATCCGCGCTGCCGTCCTGAGGCGAGATGAAGCCGAACCCTTTGGCTTCGTTAAACCACTTTACGGTACCAGTACGCATTACCGAAATTACCTCGTTGATTGAAGAAAGGTACTATGCTGCGCCGGAGGGAATTTCGCAGGGACGCAAGCCCTTAAAACGCCGACCTGACAACATGGCAGCACGAAGCTGCAAATCCAGTATATCCAATCGGGTTATTCTGTACAGTCCGGCGGCCGAGACCGATTCATCGACGCTTCAGTGGTGATGACCCCCCGCGCCGTGGACGTGCCCGTGCGCCAATTCCTCTTTCGTAGCCGGCCGTACGTCGACTACCTCGACGTCGAAGTGCAGTTGCTTGCCGGCGAGCGGATGATTCCCATCGAGAACGGCACCGCTATCCGTCAATCGCACGACCGTGAACGATACCGGACCCTCGGGTCCTTCGGCGTAGACTCGACTGCCCAATTCGAGAGTCATGTCGGACGGAAATTGCTCGCGCGGCGCCTCGAAGACTAAGTCAGGATTTGTTTCGCCGTATCCTTCCTTCGCGACAACGGCGACCTGTGAGCGGTGTCCGACCGTCGTCCCTTCCAATGCCTTCTCAAGACCCGGAACGATGTTGCCGTGCCCATGCAAGTACGACAACGACTCGCGCTCGCTCGAACTGTCGAGCACTTCACCGTGGTCGTCTTTGAGTGTGTAGTGGAAGCTGACGACCATATTGAGCGCTGTTTTCATCCGAGGGGTCCTATGCAGAGGTATTGAGGCGCGCAACTATAGCGCAGCGTCCGCGTTCTGCGCATCTCGATGAGGAAACTTGCACGGGAGCGAGCGGATGCACCTACAAAACCTAAGGCCCCGCGGCGGCGACATCGCCTCAGCGATCGCGACTGGAACTTGCCGCCCTGGCCGCTTGCTCTCGAAACGCGTCGGTGGTGTTGTACGATGTCCATTCCGGAGCCGCTGATGAGTTCAGACGCCTTGATTAAATTTTTGCACGTCGTGACTCATGCCCAGGGCCTGCACGAATTTACCGAGCAGGTGCAGCACGCCGTGAGCGCGTCGGGGGCGCACGAAGGACTGTGCACGCTTTTTCTGCGCCATACCTCGGCGAGCCTGCTGATCCAGGAAAACGCCGATCCGTCGGCGCGCCTGGATCTTGAGCGCTGGCTCGACCGGCTCGTGCCGGAAGACGACCCGCTGTATACGCATCGCGCCGAGGGCCCAGACGACATGCCGGCACATATCAAAACCGCGCTCACCGCCGTCACGCTGTCGATTCCGATCAGCGACGGCCGCTTGGTACTCGGCACGTGGCAAGGCATTTATCTGTGGGAGCATCGGCATGCGGGCGGGCGCCGCGAGGTCGTCGTGCACGTCGCCGAATGAGTGCGCCCCCGCGTTCGACGCAACCCTACGGGTCGTGGCGCTCCCCGATCACCGCGGAGCTGATCGCTGCCGAGTCCATCGGGCTGAGCGGGATTTGGCTCGATCGCGACGACGTCTACTGGAGCGAGCTGCGCGGCGCCGAAGGGGGGCGTAACGCGATCGTGCGGTGGACGGCGGGAAGCATCCACGACGTTTTGCCGCTTCCCTACAGCGCGCGCTCGCGTGTCAACGAGTACGGCGGCGGCGCCTTCACGGTGGCCAATGGTGTCGTCTACTTCGTCAACAACGCCGATCAGCGCATCTATCGGATGCAACCGCCGTCGATGCCGGCGCCGATCACGCCGCCGGACGCGCGGCGCTATGCCGATCTCATCGTCGACCGCGCGCGCTGGCGTGTGCTCGCGGTATGCGAGGATCATCGCGCGGGCGGCGAGCCGGTGCATTCGCTCGTCGCGGCAAGCGCCGATGGCTTGACGGAACCCGTCACGCTCGTCAGCGGGCGCGATTTTTACGCGGCACCGCGCCTAAGCCCCGATGGCCGTTCGGCCGCGTTCCTCGCCTGGGATCATCCGAACATGCCGTGGGACGGCGTCGATCTCTACGCGGCCACGGTCACGGACGCAGGAACGTTCGCCGAGATACACCGCGTCGCGGGCGGTGCGGAAGAATCGATCGTGCAGCCGTCCTTCGCGCCCGACGGCACGCTGCACTTTATCTCTGACCGCAGCGGCTGGTGGAATCTTTACCGCTATCGCGCCGGCGCCATCGAGCCGCTGCTGTTACGCGCCGCCGAGTTCGCCGCCGCTCCGTGGCAGTTCGGATTGTCGACATACGCGTTCGCCGCGCGTGACCGCATCGTCGCTGCTTTCAGCGAACGCGGCACGTGGCGTTTCAATGTGCGGGAAGGCACGACCGGCGCGTGGCGTTCAGTCGCGCTGCGCTACACCGACATTCAGTACGTGCAAGCTGACGGCGACCGCAGCGTGTTTCTCGGCGCCGGCCCCACGATGCCTCCCGCCGTCGTTACGCTGAATCTTGCGAGCGGCGCCGCGGAAATCATCCGCCGCTCCGTCGATCTCGGGCTCGATCCTGCTTACCTCTCCGAGCCGAGCACAATCGAGTACGCGACTGGCGATGGCGAACGGGCGCATGCGTTCTTTTATCGTCCGCGGCACACCGAGGTGAGCGCACCGGCTGGTGAACGGCCGCCGCTGATCGTCATGAGCCACGGTGGCCCAACGGCAGCAACCAGCAGCGCGCTCAACTTAAAAATTCAGTATTGGACCAGCCGCGGGTTCGCGGTGCTCGATGTGAACTATCGCGGTTCGGCGGGTTACGGGCGTGCGTACCGGCGGCGCCTGGACGGCGCGTGGGGCGTCATCGATGTCGAGGATTGTATTGAAGGCGCGCGCCACTTGGTGGCGCAGCGAGAGGTCGACGCGGCGCGCCTGGCCATTCGCGGCGGCAGCGCCGGCGGTTACACGACGCTTTGTGCCCTCACCTTTCATCGCGTATTTCACGCGGGCGCAAGCCACTACGGCATCAGCGACCTAGAACTCCTGGCGCACGATACGCACAAGTTCGAGTCGCGCTACCTGGAACGCTTAGTGGGTCCGTTTCCGCAAGAGCGCGAACGCTACCGCCGCCGCTCGCCGATTCATCATGCCGATCGCCTCAGTTGCCCGGTAATTTTTTTCCAAGGAGCAGAAGACCGCGTCGTCCCGCCGGACCAGACCGAGCGCTTGGTACAAGCCCTGCGCGCACGCGCGATCCCGGTCGCCTACATTCTCTTTCCCGGCGAGCAGCACGGCTTTCGCCGCGCGGAGAACGTGCGCCGTGCGCTCGAAACTGAGCTCTGCTTCTATGGGCACGTGTTCGGTTTCGCGACGGATGCGGACGAGCGCATCATCAACCCGTTCACTTAGGGCTACAACGATCTGTCTAACTTCATCAATGCCTTCCGACGAGAACTTGGCTGCCCGCCTACGTAATTCCGAAAGCCACACCTTCAGCGCGGGCGCTTGCGTTCCCGCGATAGCGTGAAAACGCTCCTCGTCCCGACGCTCCAGTTCCTCCTGTCGGTACGCTCCCTGCTGTGACACGTGTTGTCGTTGCTTACCGCGCTGCATCGCGTGTTCCTTTTATCCACAGGGACACGATGGCGTGACGATCCAGACCGACGGACCGCGTAAGGGTCGGTTTGGCGTAACGACTAACTGTGTTTTAATTGTCCCTCGCGCGCACGGAGACGGATCGAGCATGAGCACAGCACGGCGTGCCACAGCAGTCGAGGGCGAAACCGATTGCGAGGATGTGGCGGCAAAGTATGGCGAGGTGCGACGCCAAACGGAATCGCTGTGCCAGCCGCTCGTGACCGAGGACTATGTCATCCAGTCGATGCCCGACGTGAGCCCGCCCAAGTGGCATCTGGCTCACACCACATGGTTCTTCGAGACGTTTCTCCTTCGTCCCTACGCCGCGGGCTATGCCGCTTTTCATCCGCAGTACGACCATCTTTTTAATTCTTATTACCAGACCGTCGGCTCGCCCTATCCGCGCGCGCAGCGCGGGCTGCTGTCGCGACCGACCGTCGAGGAGATTTATCGCTACCGCGTACATGTCGATGAGGCAATGCAAGAGTTGCTCGCGCGACGTCCAATCGAGTTCGCCAGGGATATACACGCGCGAACGACACTCGGATTGCATCATGAGCAACAACACCAGGAATTGCTGGTCACCGATATCAAGCACATTTACGCACTAAATCCGTTACGTCCACCCTATCATTCGATGTCGGACTTGCAATTGCGGGAGGTGCCGCTCGCGTGGATGAAATTCCCCGGTGGTGTGCGCGAGATAGGATACGCCGGCAATGAATTCGCCTTTGACAATGAAACCCCACGCCACCGCGTGTATGTAAACGACTTTGCGCTTGCTTCACGGCTCATCACCAATGGCGAGTATCTCGCATTCATGGACGCGGGGGGTTACGAGCGCCCCGACCTTTGGTTGTCCGATGGGTGGCGCGAAATGAACGAGCAGAAATGGCGCGCGCCGCTTTATTGGCAGCCGCAGGATGGCCAGTGGTGGACATACACGCTTGCCGGGATGAAGCCAGTGCAGGAATCCGAGCCGGTCTGTCACGTCAGCCTCTACGAGGCCGATGCCTACGCGCGCTGGGCGGGCAAGCGGCTCCCGACCGAGGCCGAGTGGGAAGTCGCAGCGGCTAACGAGCCCGTCGGCGGTAATTTCCGTGACAGCGGTCGACTACACCCACAAGGCGCGGTACCCGGAACGTCGCTGTCACAACTCTACGGTGATGTATGGGAGTGGACGGCGAGTGACTATGCGCCATACCCGGGCTATCGGGCGTTAGCGGGATCGCTCGGCGAATATAACGGCAAGTTCATGTGCAATCAGAGAGTCCTGCGCGGTGGCTCGTGCGCGAGTCCCCGGTCGCATCTGCGCGCGACGTATCGCAATTTCTTCTACCCCGGCAATCGTTGGCAATTCTCCGGTTTGCGTTTGGCGGATGACGCATGAAGTCCGCGATCCGCTTTTACGACGAGTTAAGAGCCGAACCGGACCTCATCGGGGATGTGCTGCATGGGCTCGAAGCGCGCTCGCTCTCGCCGAAGTTTTTTTACGACGCCATGGGTTCGGAGTTGTTCGAGGCGATCTGCCGAGTGCCGGAGTATTATTTGACTCGCACCGAGACCGCGATCTTGCGCGCGTGCGCGCGTGACGTCGCGCGACGCGCGGGCTCCGGTGTCGTGCTGGTCGAGCTTGGCAGCGGTGCGTCCGAGAAAGTGCGCCTACTACTCGACGCGCTGCGCCCGGTCGCCTATCTCGGTATCGATATCTCGCGCGATTTTCTGCAGATGGCCACGCGTCGCTTGGCGCAGGATTTCCCCTGGCTTGCCGTGCATGCGGCGTGCGCCGATTTCTCGGAGCCGCTGACCTTGAGCTATCCGCCTGCGGAGCTGAAGCGGTTGGTGTTCTTCCCCGGCTCAAGCCTGGGCAATTTCACTCCGAACGAGGCGATTGAGTTTCTGAAACGGCTGCATCCGTTGGTTAGGCCGGGAGGCGGTTTCTTGATCGGCATCGACCTGCAAAAGGACCCGCACGTGTTGCGCGCCGCTTATAACGATAGCCAGGGAATCACCGCGGCGTTCAATCGCAACGTACTGTACCGATTGCGGCGTGAATACGGCGTCTCCGTCGATCCGGAACAGTTCGCTCACGAGGCGGTTTATAACGAGGAGGCCGGGCGTATCGAGATGTACCTGGCGAGCTTGCGCGAGCAGGAGATTCGTTTCCAGGGGCGACGCTTCCACTATGCGGCCGGGGAACGACTACATACCGAGTATTCGTACAAATACACGATCGAGGGATTTCAGGCGTTGGCGCGAGCTGCCGGGTACAATCCCGAAGCGGTTTGGACCGACCTACGACGCTACTTCAGCGTGCACTATCTGCGCCTGGAAAGTTAGCGGCGCCGCTACGGCAGACGAGAAGTCCAGCGGTGCATTTTCCATACTCACGCGGGTTCACTGCATTTTCCCGATGACCAGGCGCGCCGTATCGCTCGAGGAGCGTACCGGTTCCGAGTGCGTGTCGAGCGCCAAGCTCTCGCGATGTAGCTTCGATTTGAGCACCGCCGACTGCGACTCGAAGAACGGGTTTACGTCGGTGGCGCGCGTGGACGCGTCCGAGTTGGCGGTGGGTTTCACTCGCTGCTCCCACTCGGCGGCCAATACGTTCACGCGATGGCCAGCCTGGCGCAGCCATTCCTCATGTTTACGAAATTCCTGCCGAGTGTCCCCCTTCGCGTTTACCGGTACCGGCTGATCGGCCAGCAGCCGCAACTGATCCGCGGTTTGACGCAGGCGCGCGATCTGAAGCTGAGCGGCGAGGAGAGCGTCGGCGCTTTCGCTGGACTGACGCTTGACGGGTTTGAGCGGTTTTAGAGCTTCGGCGTAAGACGGGGAGGAGGGTACGACAACGACAGAAAGGGTGACTAGGGCAGACCAAACAAGCACTCGGCCTAGCGCCATGCGAATGTCTGTGTGTGTGAACGTGACATCGCGGACGATGATAACACAAGCGTTGAAAGATTTTTCGTCGTTTCATCGGCGCACGCGATGATCGCGATCGACTTGCGCTGCGTGCGCTAGAGCGCTTTGCCCGTGAGCGGGTACGGTCCGATCACCTGCCAACCATCGGGTGGCCCCGCGATCGCGCACAAACCGACACGGTCGGCCGAGAGCGCCTGCGGAAGCCGCGTGCCGATTTCGATGGTGAGATTTTCCTTCAGTGCGCGATCGAACTTACCGTACACCAAGCTCAAGTGCGGCATGAATTCGACCTCCGGCGGTTGCCCAAGAAGCTCGCAGGCGTATCGATGCGCGGCAATCAGCTCGGCGCTCTTCTCCGCGCGCAAGAAGAGGCAGCGAAAATATGCGTCTGCATAGCCCACGCCATCAAAGCGTATCGAGATCGGGGCGAGTTGCTCGGCAAGGTCTCTTGCCCGCGCGACCGCGTCGGCCTCCATCGCGTTGTTTGGAGCGGCCAAAGTAATATGCGGCTCAAAGCGCGGGGTACCGAGACGTCGACCTAAGGTGTCAATGAGTTCCGCGAGAACCGCGCGCACGGTGGGCGCGGGCATCAGCCAAAGCGAATAAGGCAGCTTTTTCATAAATATCTTGTCACGTCTTTCGCGATTCTAGAAGATTGCGGTTTCCCTGAGGAAGTAACATGTCGGCGCCCCATTCCCCC
>JBGPCS010000102.1:0-7935 GCA_041481875.1 Sulfurifustaceae bacterium | reverse complement strand
CCGCGCGCAAGACCCAACCATCCGGGAAAGATATCTCCGGTATGTCCTCGCCGTAAACCGCGCGGAAACGAAGGAGACCGTCGATCCGGCGAAACCGACGCGTGCTCTTGCCGCTGCCGATCTTCCCTTCGGTGTTGCGAATCGCGTACTGCCGATCGCCAACGATGCCGCGCGCATCAATGTCGAGATACTCGCATTGCTCGCCGAGCATCGATTTCACCGGATAGCGCCACAACGCCGCTACCGATCCGAGTGCGCCCTCCATCGCAAACTTCTCGCTAACCAAAGCCCTGCCTTCGCTCCCCCGCACGGGCGGGGAAAGTAAGGATGAGGGCGCTCTTGCGACGTTCGCTGCTTGAATTCAAGTCGGACTCTACGCTTTCGGCGCCGGGTGGATGTTGTCGATCCAATGCACCTCTTCCGGCTTTTCCGCCACCGGAATGTCGAGATTCACCACGACCGGTTCCTGGCCGCTGCGCACCAGCACGCACGAGAGCGGCTCGCTGTCGCTCGCGTTGATTTCCTGATGCGGCACGTACGGTGGAACGTAAATGAAATCGCCCGGCCCCGCTTCCGCGACGAATTCGAGCTTATCGCCCCAACGCATGCGCGCGCGGCCGCTGACGACGTAGATCACGCTCTCGACGGGTCCATGATGATGCGCGCCGGTTTTCGCCTTCGGATGGATCACGACGGTCCCGGCCCAAAGCTTCTCCGCGCCGGCGCGCGCATGCGTAATCGCGGCGGCGCGATTCATGCCGGGCGTTTGCGGCGTGTTGATGTCGAGCGCGTTGCCGTGAACCACGCGCACGCCGTGAACGCGCCACTTCGATTCGCTCGGTTTCTCCATATCGCCTCCGGTTGCTCGTCACCCGCGCTCGCCGTAAGCACGGATGAGCTGGGTTATGTCATCGGCTTGTTGGCGAAATTGGAGCACGCCGTCGGGAATCACTATCCACGGCTGCGCGCTGCGCGTCCACATGTGGGCGATCGGCTCCAGCCCGGACGTATCGTCCAGCGATCCCGGCCGCATGTAAACGACGTCGGGTTGTTGCATCGACTCGCCCCACAGCCGAACCGCGCAACGCTCGCAGAACGCGCCGCGCCGGTGTCGCCCGTTCGTTTCGACGAAGTCGTAAACGCGCGGAGCGCCGATGCGGACTTCGAGTTGCTCCCGACGCACGATCATGCTCATGCCGAAGGCGCTGCCGCTGCGGCGCTGGCAATCCGTACAGTGGCAGGCGTACACGACGAGCGGTTCGCCGGAAATTCGATATCGAACCGCTTGGCACTGACATCCGCCCTCGCGGGTATTCATGTCACCCTCTCCGTTGAATGCCGCCGCCGCTCATTCCCGTGGACCCGGCTTCGGCGCGGCACGAAGCCGCTCCACATCCCGCACGATCCCGGCGACCACCGTCTCGACGATGAGCCGACCCTTTTCCGCCGAGGCGAGCGTCGCGTCGCCGAACACGCCGGACTGCGAATACACGCCCGGTGCGCCGCGCGTTCGCGTCAAAGCTCCCGATTGATTTTCCGGGTTGAAGTCCGAAGCCGCCTTCGTCATATCGACCAAAGCCGGGTCGATGTAAAGCATCATCGATGTTTCGATCTCATCGGCGTGCGTGCCACCGGCCTGTTCCATGATCGCGTTTACGACGGCGCTGCACAAGTCGCGAAGTTTTGAGTACCGCAACAGGATTCTCTCGTCGCGTAATATCTCCGCGGCCGCCTTCAGCGGCCCGATCGTCGATACACCGGTATTCAAAATATAAAACCGGCCGGGACCGAACCGCGCGAGACTACGCACGATGTCGACCACCAAGTCGCGCGCGGTGTCGAACCGTAGATCGGTGGAACCGGGATACTCGCGAAACGCGGGATAAAAGTGATAGGGAATCGTCGGCGCGACCACGACGACGGTTTCCGCCATCACTCGCCGCTTCAGGTACTCCGCCATTTGAAAATCGTTGTCGAGGCGCAGGTGTGGCCCGTGCTCCTTCGCGCCGGCGCCGAGGGCGATCAATACAACCGCGTCCTCCGTCAGCGCGGCCTCGGCTTCGATCCAGGTGAGCTTTTCGAGCTCCAACGCATGCCTCCGACTGCACAACCGCTTTCCACCGTTGTCGCCCAATTTAGCACTTTAATTGCCCGCTCGAACCAGGATTCCGCACAGACTCGCGAGCCGAATCCACTGATAGCCTCCCCTAAGGTTGCCCCGCGGTCGCGGCGTCATTGCGATGGCACCAACATTTTGGTTAAGCTCGCACCGATGAAATCGCGCGCTACTGTCCGCTGGTTCTCGTTCGTTCTCTGCGTCGGCGCACTGACCGTGCTGCTGCAAGCGTGCACAACCGTTCCCGAAACCGGCCGCCGCCAACTATTACTCGTCGGGTCCGGCGAAGTCGCGCAGCTCAGCTTGTCCGAGTTCGACAAGCTGAAGAAGGACACGCCGATCTCGAAAGATCCCGAGCAAAACGCGCTGGTGAAGCGCGTCGGCCAGCACATCGCCAGCGTCGTCAATCTTCCGAATGCGCAGTGGGAGTTCGTGCTGTTCGACAAACCCGACGTGATGAACGCCTTCTGTCTCCCCGGCGGCAAGGTCGGCGTCTACAGCGGTATCTTAAAGGTGACACAGAACGAAGCGGGTCTCGCCACCGTTCTCGGTCATGAGACTGCGCACGCCGTCGCGAAGCACGGCGAAGAACGGATGTCGGAAGGATTGCTGGTTCAGCTCGGCGGCACTGCGCTTGCCGCGCTCACGCAGTCGCGTCCAGGGGCGGCACAGCAGTTGATACAGTCGGCGTATGGCATCGGCACGAACGTCGGCGTGATGCTGCCGCACTCGCGCCAACAAGAGCTGGAGGCCGATCACCTCGGACTCCTGTATATGGCGCGCGCCGGCTACGATCCGCACGAGGCCGTCGCGTTCTGGCAACGGTTCAAGGCTCAAAACGAAACGCGCGGCGGCGGCAAACCTCCCGAATTCTTGAGCACCCACCCGGTGGACGACAAACGCATCGCGCAGCTGCAAGAATTGCTGCCGCAAGCGACGACGGAGTACCAGAAAGCCAAGCGCTGAGGCGTCGGGCGTTTCACTTTTTCATTCGTCCGATCGCACGGAACAAACCGACTACGGTTTTCGCGTCGTCGATGTCGCCCGCGGTCGCGCGCGCTATCGCCTCGGGGATTGGCACCCAGTGCACTTCGATCAACTCGTGCTCCTCGGTCGCGGCGGAGACGGGCGTCAAATCCTGCGCGAGATACAAATGAACGATCTCGTCGAACACACCCGATGACGCGTAAATACTGCCGAGCGGCGTCCAGCGTGCGGCTTGCAGACCTGCCTCCTCGGTCAGCTCGCGCTGCGCCGTGGTGAGCGGCGACTCTCCCGGGTCGAGCTTGCCGGCGGGAAGTTCCCACAGCCAGTCGCGGAACACCGGCCGGTATTGGCGCAAGAGACAAACACGATGCTGTGCGTCGAGCGCAACCGCTGCCGCGCCGCCGGGATGATGCACGATTTCGGCGCGCATGCGCTTGCCGTTCGGCAGAGTCACGTCGCCCTGCGTCACCGACACGATACGACCCTTGAAGGCAACTCGCTCTTCCTCCACCGCGGTTCTCCGACAAATTCTATGCGCGGCATTCTACCGGCAAAACCGGCGATTCGAACGCCGCAACGATCGGCCATCATCAGTGCAGACCGCCGATTGGCGTATTCGCACGACCGATCCGTCGACTCGGCCCTCCGCAGCGGCATGGCTCGCGCAAAGCGTCCCTGAGCCTGATATCGCCCGTGATCGTCGCGGACGCAAGCGGCGAAACCATTCGCCCAAAATTTGACGCAGATCAAATATCGCATTCACTAAATCGGTTTACATGGCGCGGTTGCCCCGCGGCGACGGATGGGTTGCCGCCAAACGAAAGCCAAGGAGGACGTATGGGTCAGTCTCCTAGTAAATCCGATTCCGCCGAACCGATCCCCTTCATGCAACGCCTGCTCGACAATCCGTTCCTACTGTTGTTCCTCGGCGTCGCGGTTCCGGCGATCCTCTACGTGATCTGGGGAATTATGGAAATCGTCCAGATTCCTATTTCGCGCTAAGGAGATGAGCTATGGCACTGAAGCCGCCTGAATCGCGCCTCTGGTGGAAGGAACCGATCGCTCGGATCGAGTTGACCTGGGTGATCATCGCCTTTTTGTGGGGCTTGGTGATGTTTTTCATGATGGTCTACTGGCACGTCGCAGGCGGGCAAAACCTCTCGAACGAAGCGTATCGCGTCGATCCGCAAACATTCAGCAAAAAAGCGCAGGCGATGATCGATCAGTACACCATCGCCAAGCGCAAGTCGCGCCAAGGTGAGCGCGAAATCCCCATCGTCGCGCCACCGCCCGGTTCGGACGCGTACCTCATCGCACGGCTGTGGGAGTGGTGGCCGATTCTGCAACTGCAAAAGGGCCAGCGTTACCGGCTGCATGTCGCCTCGCTCGATTGGATGCACGGTTTCTCGCTGCAGCCGGTCAATATCAACTTACAAGTGCATCCCGGCTACGAGATGGTCCTCACGTTGACGCCGCGCGACAAGGGTGAGTACACCATCGTGTGCAACGAATACTGCGGCTTCGGCCATCACGGGATGCTCGGCAAAATTCTGGTCGTCGATTGAGGGATCAACCATGGCAATCGCAACGGACTTCCGCACCTGCCCGACGACGGGACTCAAGGTGCACTTGCCGGCCGAGCGGCTGATCAAGGCGAACGCGGTCGTGGCGGTGGTGTTTCTCGCGATCGGCGGCCTGTTCGGGCTGTTAGTCGCGCTGACGCGCTGGCAGGCCGTGCATCTACTGCCGGCCGACTGGTTTTATCTGGCGCTCACCGCGCACGGTCTCGACGTGCTGCTCGTGTGGATCATATTCTTCGAAATCGCGGTGCTGTATTTCGCATCGGCGATTCTGCTCAACTCTCGAATCGCGGCGCCGAAGGTGGGATGGGTGGCGTTCTGGATGATGCTGATCGGCGCGCTGACTGTGAACGTCGCGGTCCTGCAGGGCGGTTCCTCGGTGATGTTTACGTCGTACGTGCCGATGCAGGCGGCGCCGCACTTTTATCTGGGTCTCATCGTGTTCGCCGTCGGCGCGTTGCTCGGCTGCAGCGTGTTCTTCGGCACGCTCGCGATCGCCAAGGAAGAGAAAACCTACGAAGGCTCGCTTCCGCTGGTGACGTTCGGCGCGCTCACCGCCGCGATTATCGCCGTGTTCACCATCGCCTCGGGCGCGATCATCTTGATCCCGACGTTCCTCTGGTCGGTCGGGCTGGTGAGTCACATCGACACGCTCATGTACCGGCTCGTGTGGTGGGCGATGGGCCACAGCTCGCAGCAAATCAACGTGTCGGCGCACGTGGCGGTGTGGTACGCCATCGCCGCGCTCGTGCTCGGGGCGAAGCCGATATCGGAGAAAGTCTCGCGCCTGGCATTCCTGTTCTACATTCTGTTTCTACAACTCGCGTCGGCACACCATCTGTTGACCGATCCGGGATTGTCGAGCGAATGGAAAATCTTCAACACGTCGTACGCGATGTATTTGGCGGTGCTCGGCTCGATGATTCACGGCATGACCGTGCCCGGATCGGTGGAGGCGGCGCAGCGCGCCAGGGGCTACACCAAAGGATGGTTCGAGTGGCTGCGCAAGGCGCCGTGGGGCAACCCCGCGTTCGCCGGCATGTTCATGTCGCTCGTGATGTTCGGCTTCATCGGCGGCATATCCGGCGTCGTGCTCGGCACCGAGCAGATCAACCTGATGATGCACAATACGCTCTACGTACCGGGCCATTTCCACGCGACCGTGGTCGCCGGCACCACGCTCGCGTTCATGGCGATCACGTATTTGCTGATTCCGCTCATCTTCCGCCGCCACGTGATGTTTCCAAAGCTCGCGCGGCTGCAACCTTATATCTTCGGCCTCGGCGTGCTCGGCATCTCCGTGTTCATGATGGGCGCCGGCACGCTTGGCGTGTCGCGCCGCCACTGGGACATCAGCTTCGCCGACGCGGCGCTGTCGTTCGACTATCCGCCGACGGCATTCCTGCTGATGACCTTCAACGGCATATCGGGCGTGCTCGCCGCGCTCGGCGGGTTGATCTACGTCGTCGTGGTGGTGAGCTCGGTGTGCTTCGGCAAGCGCGTGGAAGGCAAGATCGAGCTTGGCAGCGGCGCCGGCGCCGTCGCCAAGTACGGCAGCGCGGGCACGCTGAAGATCCCCGGCACGGCGGTGCTGGTAACGGTGTTCTTCACTTGCTTCGTGCTGTACTACTTCGTGAATTGGAAATATCTGTCGGAAATATGGCCGATGAGGTAATGGCATGAGCACCGGCGAGCACATTGCGACAACGCAGGGACCGGCGTCAGGCACCGCGGAAGCATCTTCCATGACTGACACGATAAAGCTCATTTATGGCGTGACGAAAATGCGCATCGGATTCGCCATCATGCTGTCCGCACTTGCCGGCGTCGCGATAACACCGGGCGTCAAACCGGCTGGCTGGCAGATAACAGTGCTGGCGCTGGCGGTGCTGGTATCTTCCGGCGCGGCGGGAGCGTTCAATCAATACGCCGAGCGCGATCTCGATGCACGCATGCGCCGCACGCGCAACCGCCCGTTCGTGACCGGCCGCTTCGTCGCCAGCGGCTACTGGCTCGCGGCGATCGGCGTTACGTTACTGATCGCCGTCGCGAGTGCCGCGTTCGCGACGAACGTGGCCGCGGCGTTGTACGTGCTTCTCGGCGCGTTTACGTACGGCGTCGTCTACACGATTTGGCTCAAACAGCGCACGGCGCTCAATATCGTCATCGGCGGGCTCGCGGGAAGTTTTGCCGTGCTCGCCGGAGCCGCCGCGGTGCATCCTGCGCTCGCGCCGGCGCCGCTGATTCTCGCGCTGGTATTGTTTCTCTGGACGCCGCCGCACTTCTGGAGTCTCGCATGGGTATACCGCGACGACTACGCGCGCGCGGGCGTGCCGATGTTGCCGGTCGTGGCGAGCGAGACCGTTACCGCGCGCGTGATATTCGCGCACGCGCTGGCGCTCGCGCTGCTGACGTTGGCGCCGCTCGCATTCGGCATGGGCTGGATTTATTCGATCGGCGCGACGACCGGCGGCGCCTACTTCGTGGCGACGAGCTGGCGGCTGCTTCGCGCGCCGGGACGAGACGCCGCGCGCGCTAACTTCCATGCCTCCCTCACACAGTTGTCGTTGCTGCTACTGGGCGTGATCGCCGATGCCGCGTTGACCGGCGCGGGAAGCTGACGAATGCGGCGCTACTGCGGTGCACGGTTAGCGGCATGCCTCGCTTGCTTGAACATCGCCGTTGCCGCGGCGGCACTGGAACACGGTGGGGGCGATGCGCGCGATCCGCGCTTCGACGAAGCCGCCGCTCTGAAGCTCAGTCAGGCGGCCATCGGCCGCACTCTGGACGCGTCATACCGGTTCACCAGCGGCGATGGCCAAACGATTACGCTCGGCGACTTGCGCGGCAAACCGCTGGTGCTGAGCCTCGTGTATACGAGTTGTTACCACATCTGCCCGACCATCACCCAGAACGTCGAGCAGACGGTGCGCGTCGGGCGCCAGGCGCTCGGCGAGAACAGCTTTCGCGTCGCGACGATCGGTTTCGACACGGCGGCCGATACGCCCGAGCGCATGCGCAACTACGCGCGCGAACGCGGCATCAAGACAAGCGAGTGGTACTTCCTCTCGACCGACGCGGCTACGATGCAAGCGCTGACGCGAGACCTCGGCTTCACGTATTTCGCTTCGCCCAAAGGCTTCGATCACGTTACTCAAGTGACCCTCGTCGATGCCGACGGCCGAGTCTACCGTCCGGTGTACGGCGAGAACTTCGCGGTACCGACGCTGGTCGAGCCGCTCAAAGACTTGG
>JBGPCS010000101.1:0-7943 GCA_041481875.1 Sulfurifustaceae bacterium | reverse complement strand
CGTTTAGTTAAACGTCTTCCCTTCTTGCGCGAGCTTCTCGAGCAGCTTCGCCGGCTGCCAGAACTTTGCATCGCGCGGATCGGCGGCGAAACGCTTCATGCTGCGAGCCACGCGATACAAGCCGACGCTGTCGGCGTAGAACATCGGCCCGCCCCGGAACAGCGGAAAACCGTAGCCGGCCAGGTACACCATGTCGATGTCCGAAGCACGCGAGGCGATACCCTCTTCGAGGATGCGCGCGCCTTCGTTCACCAGCGCGTAGATGCAGCGCTCGATGATCTCATCGTCGCCGATCTTGCGCGGCGTGATTCCTTTTTCCTTGCGGTAACCGACGATCAATTCCTCCACCACCGGATCGGGAATGGCGTCGCGCTTGCCGGGCCGGTACTGGTACCAGCCGCTGCCGGTCTTCTGGCCGAAACGGCCGAGCTCGCACAGGCGATCCGCGATGCCGGAGTAAGCGATATCGGATCGCTCCTTCGCGCGGCGCTTGCGGATCGCCCAGCCGATGTCATTGCCGGCGAGGTCGCCCATGCGAAACGGGCCCATCGCCATGCCCCACTTCTCGAGCGCACGGTCCACCTGCCAGGGCAGCGCACCGTCTTCCACCAGCGCCATCGCCTGGCGCGAGTAGTGCTCGATCATCCGGTTACCGATGAACCCGTCGGTGACGCCGGAGACCACCGCGGTCTTCTTAAGGGTCTTGGCCAGTTTCATGATCGTCGCCAGCACATCCTTGCCGGTCTTGGCGCCGCGCACGACTTCGAGCAATCGCATCACGTTTGCGGGGCTAAAGAAGTGCATGCCAAGGACATCCTGCGACCGCTTGGTGAAGGAGGCGATCCGGTTCACGTCGAGCGTGGAGGTGTTGCTCGCGAGGATGGCGCCGGGCTTCGCGACTTCGTCGAGTTTCTTGAACACATTTTCCTTGACACCCATCTCTTCGAACACCGCCTCGATGATGAGATCGGCGGTCTTGACGTCGTCATAAGATAACGTCGGCTTGAGCAAGCCCATGCGCTGCTCGAGCTTCTCCGCCGTGAGCTTGCCCCGCTTCATCGAGTTTTCGTAGTTCTTGCGGATGGTCGCGACACCTTTGTCGAGCGCATCTTGTTTCATCTCGAGCATGGTGACGGGAATGCCGGCGTTCAGAAAATTCATCGTGATGCCACCGCCCATGGTGCCGGCACCGATCACCGCGACCTTTTCGACTTTACGCGTCGGCGTGCCGTCCGGTACGTCGGGGATCTTCGCGGCGGCGCGCTCGCCGAAGAATGAATGACGCAACGCCTTCGATTCCGGCGTTTGCACCAGGTAATTGAAAAAGTCGCTTTCGATCCGCAGCCCTTCCTCGAACGGCTTCGCCACCGACGCCGCGACCGCCTCGACGCACTTCAGCGGCGCCGGAAAATTTTTCGCCGTCGCTTGCACGGCGTTGCGAGCGAACTGGAAGAACGCTTCAGCATTGGGATAGTTGATCTTGATGTCGCGCACGCGTTTGAGCGGCCGGTTTTCGGCAACCACTTTCTGCGCGAACGCCGTCGCGCCTTGCAACAAATCGCCCTGAATCATCTCATCGAACAACGCCGTTCCTTTGAACTGCTCCGAGGGCACCGCCTCCCCCGACACGATCATGTTAAGCGCGGCTTCGACACCGATGATGCGCGGCAATCGCTGCGTTCCACCGGCGCCCGGCAAAATCCCGAGCTTCACTTCCGGTAGAGCGATTTGCGCGCCGGCGACGGCGACGCGATAGTGGCAACCGAGCGCGAGCTCGAGCCCCCCGCCCATGCATGCGCCGCCGACCGCTGCGATCACCGGTTTCGTGCTGTCCTCCACCGCGCGAATCACGGTGTGCAGCGTCGGCTCGGCGCCCGCTTTCGGCGTATTGAACTCGCGAATGTCCGCGCCGCCCGAAAACGCTCTGCCCGCGCCGATGAGTACTATCGCTTTTACATTCTTATCGGCTTGCGCCTTCTCGACACCCGCGACAATGCCGCTGCGCAGCTCGTGGCCGAGGCCGTTCACGGGTGGGTTGTCGAGGGTGATAACCGCTACCGCCCCGTGTAATTGGTATTGAGTGCCGCTCATGCTCGCTCCGACGTTTTTGCGGGACTGGCGGACCATTAAGGTCGTCCGCTCAGTTAGATGTGGATGCTTGTTAAATTCAGGTTAAGGCAAGCACGCTCGATTCCCAGAAATGGGGCCGTGGATTATAGCGAAGACCCTGACCGACGGAAAATGCAGAATGGAGCCGAGAAACTCGCCGAAAATGTTCCACCGTGCGGTCCGACAGACTGCGACTTGCCCCGCTCGAGCACGGCGCGTAGCGTGGTTCATAACGGCTTTAGGGCTGATGACCCGCTCCCCAACTTAGTCCGGCCCAGAGTTAGAGTCCGCAGTTGATAATACCTGCTGTCGACCTACTGACCATCAGAAACGCTGAGTCATGTTGTTGCGCTGTGTTCTTCAAGAGCAGAAAGTGCTGCTCGACAGTGATATCAAGCATGCATGCCATTGCATTTCTGTTTGCGTATAACTCATTAGCCATAACTCCTTAGCCCGTCCTAAGCGCTAAACCGTCAACCGCGTGCCAGCTAGCTCTTTGTTGTAGGTTGCAGTAGCCGGCGGCTCCTGGCAGCAGCAGAGGCCACGCAACATGTCATCTACGGAGTTGGTAAGGCAGAGATGATCAAACACAAACAGCGCGAATGGTTGGTCGAAGGAAACGTACAATTGAAAGATGGACTGATGGATCGGTCAGCAGCAGCAACAGAGGCGCACAATACGTCTTCTACGGGGTTGGCAATTCCGAGGAGCGAAGTAACGCAACAAAATCAGCCGGAGCAATCGGCTTGCTGAAGTAGAAACCCTGCAATCTCGTCACAGACGTGCCTCGTGTTCGATGTGCCCGCGGCCAAGCGTTCAACGTAATTCTTCGGGCTCCCGCCGTCATCCGGGCGCGCGCTCCTTCAACACATCGAGTAGGCCTGCTCCAAACTTACGGGGATGGCTCACATACCCGCCGTGTCCTCCCGGGAAGACTCTAAGCCCCACGCCCAAGCGCTCAGCCAACACGATGGCCGGGCCTACCTTGAGCGCTGCGCCAACCCTACCGGCTACTAGATTTTCGTGCGTGCGCGCTCCGATGATCAGAACAATGTCGCGGGTTCGGCGAGCCAGCGCGTCGAAATCAAGTCGAAACTTACGCACGCTCGGCGCATCGTAACGCAAGAAGTGCTCGTAGTTCCCGAGAGCTGACGGGTTCAGCCGGGGTTGTTCGAAACCGTCCTCGACGTCTTGAATGTCGACCTCGAGCGCCGCCATGAATTTGCGCAGTGCCGCTTGTAACCCGTCGCGCGCGAGCGTCGTTTCGAGCTCTTCCTGCATGGCGATGGCATCCGCGCACTGTGCGGACGGCAAAAGACATGCCAAGGGTGGTTCCTGAGCGACTAGGACTCGAACTTGCTCCGGGTAGCGCGCGATCAGATCCAGGCCAATGATCGCGCCGATGCTAACACCCACGACGTATGCCGGCTCAGCGCCGAGCGCCCGCAGCAGGTGATGCACGTCGTCCGTGTGCTCTTCGATGCGCGACACCCCGACGCCTGAGCTGATTCGGCTGCGCGACAAGCCCCGCCTGTCGTGCGTCAACACGCGATAGTGTGGAGACAGTCGTGCAACGAGAGCTTCGGCGGCGTCCGCGTCGTCAGCGCCGCCGTGCAGGATCAAAACCCACGGCCCGGCGCCTCGCCATCGGTAGTGCAGCTCCGCGCCCGGAACCGGAATGGTGCCGGTGTGCAGTGGGTTCATGACTCTCCATCCAGGGATCGGCCGGTTGCTACCGCGCGCTGGAACGGCGTCCGCACGCCGCGTACTTCGGCGAAGCGTAGCATTTCTTTGCTGCCATCGACATTCGTTTCGAACGTACGCCGCCGCCGGGCCGGAAGAAAATCGGCGCTCGCTGCGATGTGCCAGACTTCGTCGACCTCGACTTCCGCATATCAGACCGGAGCTGAGCGCTAGCGGGATCGTTTACGAATTCGCGGAGCTTGGCCGGGTCCCATCGTCGCCTCGACCTCGGCCATCGATTGTCCCGGCACCAGGTTGCGGCCGGCGAACGGCCCCGCGCAAGGACCAGAAAAAGACCCAAGCGGAGGAGCGGCGCGGCTTTCATGCTCATAAGTACTGAACGCTCGGGCGCCGGACTATTGCCCACAGACAGAACTAAGCGCCCGTGCCCGGCTCGGGGCTGAAGTACTTCTCGAACTTGGCCGGCTCGTCCTTGTGCGCGTCCGCGTCGGGCGGCGGAGTGCCTCTGCGCGTGATGTTGGGCCACTTCACCGCCTGCTCCGCGTTCAGCTTGAGCCAGCGCTCCGCCTTCGCGTCGAAATCCGACAGGATCGCCTTGGGCGAGCACTCGGGCTCGCACACTCCGCAGTCGATGCACTCGTCGGGATGGATGACGAGCATGTTGTCGCCCTCGTAGAAGCAGTCGACCGGGCACACTTCCACGCAGTCCATGTACTTGCACTTGATGCAGTCTTCCGTGACGACGTGAGTCATTTTTCTCCGTTGAGCCTCCGGCAAAAGCCGATTATCGCACTGTCGTAGGCAGACACGTTCGAGGATTACCGAGGTTTTATGTACCGACTATCATCACTACACCGACGACGATCATAACCACGCCTGCAAGAACGGCGCGTTCTATTCGCTCGTTCCGGAAGATCAGCGCGCTTAGTATCAACGCGATGAGTGGGTAGGTCGCGGCCAGCGGCGCAACTAGTATTACCGATCCCTTTGCGAGGGCGGCGTACAACGATAAAACCGCGAGTCCGTTGCAAAGACCAACGCAGCAAAACCACATCACTCCTTTGCGCGAAAAGCGCTCCCACCAACGCCCATCGCGTAGCGTTGCGACGACGGCGAGCACAATGCTCGAGGTGGTAAATCCAAATAGCGCCGCGGCGTAAGGGCTGGGCCAAAGCGCGAGCGCAATTTTCGTGACGGGCTGCGCAACCCCGCGGATCGCCGAGGCGCCGATAGGTAGAGCTGCCGCCCAGTAGGGCCACGCGTTCGCGACCACACGGCCGCGGCGGATGGATAGAAGCACCACACCCAGTACGATTGTCGCAATGCCGACGACTTGAACCAGGCGCGGGAATTCATTGAACAAGAGCATACCTGCGGCAACAGCGAATAGAGGGGCAAGATTGCCTAGCGCTCCCGCGACGCCCGGCCCCATTAGCCGATTCGCCTCGTAGGTTAGTAGAGTCACCACGACCGGATAGATTAGTCCGACACCTAGGAAGACCGCAGCGGCGTTGGAATTCCATGCCTTAGAGTCGAGTAGGGCGGGCGCTAACATCCAAAACAGAAGTGTCAGCATCGGGATGCTCACCAGGGCCCCTTGGCGCGGAGACATGTATTTCAACCCAAACTGAGTAAGAACGAGCGCCAGGGCAAAAAAGAACGAGGCACACAAGGCGAGGATTTCGGGATAGTTGAGCAATTCCTATCTCCAGCTGTCGTACGGTTTGGTCGTCATGTGTTGTCCCGTGTGGCGATTAACCACCATCCTAGGCGGGACTGGGTATAGCGTACCGTAAGTTCGGTACACATCTGGGTCAGTATTGGTTGCTGAGTAGGTGGGCATAAGTAGTGCTAGGCTCCATGCTCATGCCTACTCGCTCCAACGTGATGGGCTCGAGAGCGCCACGCTCATACAGCTCTTTGACTCGACGACGTTGGATCTTGCCGCTGGTCGTTTTCGGAATCGTATTCGGACCGATGAACACTACTTCGCTCACGGCAATCGCATGCTCGCGATTGATCGCGGCGCGGATCTTTTTTCCGATCACCAACAACTGCTCACTATCGCACCCGCCCCGTTGCTTGGTGGCGATCTCTTGAACGATGATCACTTTCTCGGATTGCAAGTCGGGGTTCAGAGAGAATGCAACACCCGCATTGACTCGCAAACGCTCATCCACACTCTGCGCGGTCAGTTCCAGATCCTGAGGATAGTGGTTCTTGCCATCGATGATGATGAGGTCTTTTAGACGGCCGGTGACGAAGAGTTCGTCATGCTCGTCCAAGAACCCGAGGTCTCCGGTGCGCAAGTAGCGCCGACCGCGATGGCTCACGAACGTTTCATCGCTGGCCGCCGGATTGCGCCAGTATCCTTGCGCAATGTTCTCGCCGCTCGCCCAGACCTCGCCGATCGTAAGTCGAGGCTGCTCACACAGAGTCTGCGGCTCCATGATCAGCACCTCGACGCCAGGAACAGCCACACCTACCGATGGCAACTCAGTGGCGTCCGGCGCGACAGCCGCACTCTCAGCCACGCCCTCGAGAAGCCGACTCTTCGAAACATCTCGCAGGCGATAGCCCTGACCATGAGGGATGCCAGTGACCATCAGTGTGCCCTCGGCTAATCCATAACAGGGAAGCCATGCGCTCGGAGAAAACCCCTGCTTTTCGCACAACTCGGTAAACCTTCTCAAGACCTGAGGCTTGATAGGCTCGGCACCGTTGAATGCGACCTTCAAGCAACTCAGATCCAGATCTTGAAGCTGTTCCGGCTTGATGCGACGGACGCAGTGCTCGTAACAGAAGTTTGGTCCGCCCGTGCTCGTAACACGATATCGACTGATCGCTTCTAGCCACAGGCGCGGTCGCTGCACGAAAAAGACCGGCTCCATGAGCAAGCTCGTATTGCCGTTGTAGACCGGTTGCAGCACATGGTTCACCAAGCCCATGTCGTGAAAAAGCGGCATCCAGTTGATCTGGATCGAGTCGTGATTGTGCCCGAGCATGGCCGCAATCATGGCGCTATTCGCCATGATGTTGCGATGGCTGACCATAACGCCCTTCGGCGCAGAGGTCGATCCCGAGGTGTACTGCAGAAACGCGAGGTCGTCTGCTCTCACTACGCGCGCGGCCGCGGGCGCAAGCGAGTCGAAAAGCCCGGGCGTGAAGGCAATCGTCTGCAAGCCCGCGAATGACGCTTCGACCCCTTTGTCGACTTGGGCGCTGTGGGTGAGGCAAATTTTTGCTTCGCAACTACGTAACACCGCCGCGAGATGGCCGCTGGCTGTTCGGCGTGTCGGTCGACTCAGCGGAACCGGAATGATCCCCGCTAGCAGGCAACCGTAATACGCGAGGACGAACTCGATGCTGCTAGGAAGCATGATCGCAACGCGATCCCCGACGCTGACTCGCTGCGAGAGCCACGCGCTGACCCTTAGACTACGCCCGTGAAGGTCGCCGAAATCAATGCGCGCGTCGAGTTCGCCTCTATTGTTGAGAATACCGAACGCCAGCTTGCGAGGAACGCGCTCTGCCCACGTTTCCAGGCACGACAATATGGATCTAAAAGTTGACTTCATAGTGTCGGTTCCTTCGGTGGCGGCCCGAGATCCGTCGCTCGATTGTTGGCGCTTGGCCGCGCGCGGGCGCACGGCTGCTCGGGCGCCAGAGCACCGATAGTCGAGCCTCAGATGGCTTGAAATTGCAGGCGCACGAGGCGCGTCTTGTTCTGAAGAAAGCCGATCACGGTGTACTTCAAGTACTTGTCGTACCGCTCGTACTTCTCCGCGCCGAACTCTGCCACGATTTGATCCTTGTTGCGCTGCAGGTTGCGTAGCCACAAATCCGCGGTCCTCGCATAGTCCATACGATCGTTGCGGTAGTCGGTGACCTCGAATAGGCCCTCGGCCGCCTCAAAGACCTCATGAACGTAGGGCAGCTCCGACTCCGGAAATACTTCATGAGCGATGAACTGATTCTGCTCTTCCGGCTTCATCGTTCCGTACGTCAGGATCTGCAGCGTCATGTAGCGACCCTTCTCGAGCCAGCTGCGACAACGTGCGAAGTACTGACGATACAACCGGACTTTCTCAGTCTGGGTGCTCATGTACTTCGCGAAATGCTCGAACGCG
>JBGPCS010000100.1:0-7946 GCA_041481875.1 Sulfurifustaceae bacterium | reverse complement strand
GATTTTCCCGATCCGGCCAAGCTCGATTTCAACCTGCAGTTGCAAAACGAGCAATGGCTGAACACGGCGAAGTTTCCGGATATGACGTTTCGCTCCGGCAAGATTGAACTCACCGGACCCAACGCGATGCGCATCAACGGCGAGCTCACTCTGCACGGTGTAACGCGCCCGATGATCCTGGATGCTACCTTCAACGGCGGCTACGAGGGCCACCCCATGGATCCGCGTGCGCGCATCGGTTTTTCGGCGCATGGGTCGTTGAAGCGCTCGGAATTCGGGATCGCGTTTGGAATTCCGGCACCGGGCTCCACGATGGGTGTCGGCGATGATGTGAACGTGATCCTCGAGGCCGAGTTCAGCGGGCCGCCATGGGGCGGCGCACCGAGCGATCCGGCGGCGGCAAAAAAGTGAAGCGGGAAGTTTCATGAGTACATCGACGGCGCCGCGGCGGGTTTGCTTAGCGCTCTGCTTCTTCGTGCGGGACAACAAGTGCCGGCACGCGAGGGATCGAGGCGATCGGCGCGTCGCGGTCGCGATAGTGGATTGCCCGCAACGGCTAACATGCGATGACTCGGCCGCTGTTCGAAGCCGCGTGCGAGAGTCGGTGAACCGATAGTAGCGATACGATGACCCTGAGCCGTGCGCGTAAGGTGACTGTCTATCTAGTAGTAAGCGCGCTTGCCTTGGTGATCGTGGTGTTCTTTGCGAGCGCCGAGCACTGGCGATATTCGCGGCAGGCCGATTGCGAAAAGCAGGTTGACGCTCGAGCGCGCGAGATCTGCGCTAGTATCGAACGCCACCTGGAGTACGCCTGTTGTGGTCACGCGATTGTTTCCCCGGGCTATCGCGCCACACGGACGACGGTCAAGAACGTGTGGTGCGAGCAACGGATCGAACAAAAAGACGCGACGGTATTGCGTGCGCTCGCCGAAGCGCGCGATTGGCGACTTTCCTCGGCCGCCGAGTCGCTGCTTCGACTACTAACGGGACGCGACCGGTACGGCGCGGTGGAGTCGGAGGCCAGCATCTTTCATCCAGCCAACTCCTCGTATCTGCTGAAAGGTGGCTGCCCCAGGAGAACGGAAGGCTAGACCAGTGCCGATTTTCTTCTTGCACCCCCTCTCCCGTCGCGGGAGAGGGTTGGGGGAGAGGGGGCGATCATAAACGTTTGCGCAATCGGCGTCGGGCGACGCTGGCTTGCGCGAAACGCTTCGTCACCCTTGTACCCTGAGACTCTTGTAAACGATCTCGACAAACTGCGCAGGCGCAAGAAAGCCCTTGCCCCACACCGCGTCGAATTCGGCGGTAGGCTTTGCCGCAATGACTTGTTCGAGGGTCTTGCCCTCTTTGATCTGCGCGCCGATGCGCTCGGAAACCGCGACCAGCATGTCGCGATACGCCGCGAGGTCCGCCATGTTACCGAGCGGTCCGTGACCCGGGATGATCTTCGTCTCGTTGTCGGTAAGGCTCAGCACGCTTTCGGCGGCGTTGATCATTCCCTCGACGCTGCCGCCGCTCGATATATCGATGAACGGATACAGCTTGTTGAAAAACGTGTCGCCCATGTGGATCACGTTGCTCTGACGGAAATGCACGAACGCATCGCCGTCGGTGTGCGCGTTCGGCAGATAGAAGACGAGAATCTCGTCACCGTTCATGTGGAACGTCATGTCGTTCATGAACGTAATGATCGGCAGCGCCTTCGGCGGCGCGGGCGGCGTCTTCATCTTGAAGAATTCGATGACTTGCTCCGTCGACATGCGGAACCGCACGTTCTCGTGCGCGACGATCATCGCGCCAGCCTTACCGAAGTTTTCGTTGCCGCCGACGTGATCGAAGTGCCAGTGGGTATTGATGACGAACTTGATCGGTTTCTTCGTGATCTTTGCGATCGCCGCCTTGATCTTCGGCGTGAGCGGCGCGAACTGATCGTCGATCAGGAACACCGCATCGTTGCCGACCGCGAGCCCGATGTTGCCGCCGGCACCGGTGAGCATGTAGATGTTGGCGGTAAGCTTCTCGGTCTTGATCTGAACTTTCGAGTAGTCGTCTTCGGCGAATACGGCGCTCGCGAGCAGCGCGGCAATTCCGAAGGCGAAATGGCTAAGCAAGTGCTTCTTCATGGGGCGATAGGCAATTGTGGGGGAGCGCCATTTTCACGGGCGACCGAGTCGCCGTCAATCAGCGCGACGCGTTGACATGTGCGCGGGTTGCGCGCTATCCGCCGCGCCGCAATTTCACATTTCTGAACGCGGTTGCCAGCTCGGTGTTTCGGTCTCGTTCCGGTGAATCGCCGCCGTCAGATCGATCTCGACCGCTGCGTTCTTTGGCAACTGGTATACGCCGACGGAGGTTCGCGTGTGTCCACCGGAGGGGAAGAATATGGAATATAAGAGTTCTGACGCGGCGTCAGCGACTTCGCTTTGTTGTGCGAAGTCGGGCGCGCTTCGCACGAACACGGTAACGCGCAGGATTTTCTTCACGCGTTCGAGCGATCCGAGCGACTGCCGCAGGACGGCGAGCGCTCGCAACACGCAAACGGCGGCGGCACGGCGGCCGTCATCCAGCGAGGCGTCCTTACCGACCGCCCCGGTGACGACAATCTTGCCGTCTACGCGAGGGATTTGCCCGCTGACATAGATCTGTCCGTCGTTTTCCACGGCGACTTCATAGTTCGCACCGGCACGAATTTCGCCCTCGAAGGCTACGCCGAGCTCCTTCGCCTTCTCCTCGAACAGCGTGTCGCGGGACTTGGCCATTGAACTAGCCGAGGGCTGCGGCGGAAATCATGAACTCTCGGCTGTCATTCGAGCTATCGACCTTTGAACTGTGGGCGGCGTTTTTCGAGGAACGCGCGGCGACCTTCTTGGTAATCGTCGCTGCGGTTGCACGCGGCGATGGCATCGTGCACCGCGCGCAAATCCTTCCCGCCGATCTCCGTTACCGCCGCGTCGACCGATACCTTGGTCGCCGTGATCGTGAGCGGCGCATTTTCCGCGATGCGCGTCGCATACTCGCGCGTGTAGGTTTCGAGATCGGCCGGCGGCACGGCACGATTGATCAAGCCCATGGCGAGCGCTTCGTTGGCGTCGAATTGGCGGCCGGTAAAAAAAATCTCCTTCGTGAACGACGGTCCGACCAGATCGACTAGTCGTTTAATGCCGTCATAGGCGTAGCCCAATCCGAGCTTTGCCGCCGGGATGCCGAAACGCGCGTCCGCCGTCGCGATGCGCAGATCGCACATCGACGCGATGGCGAGCCCTCCGCCGATGCAATAACCGCGAATCATGCCGATCGTCGGCTTTGGGAGGCGCGCGAGTGCGACCGTCGCTTCGGCAAGCTTGGTGTTGTAGTCGGCCACCGCGTCGGGGCTGCTGCGTTTGCTCTCGAATTGCGAGATGTCGGCGCCGGAGACGAACGTTTGCTCGCCGCCGCCGCGCACGACCACCACGCGCACGGTGGAATCGGCGACCAGATCGGCAACGGCGCGCGGCACCGCCGCCCACATCTCGTACGTGACGGCGTTCTTGTGATCGGGGTTGTTGAAGATGAGCCAGCCGATGGCGTCTTCTTTTTTAGCGAGTAGCGATGCTTCGGTCATGATGCGTATCCTGAGGTTCTAGAAAACTCTTATTAATTCCCTCTCCCTCCGGGAGAGGGCCAGGTCGCTCCTGCGCATCCTGCGCGCGCGACATTCGTACGTCCTTGTACCGCAGGTGAGGGGCGGCGGTGCGAGACCACCCGCGGTTTCCCTCACCCCAACCCCTCTCCCGGAGGGAGAGGGGGAATAAATCGGAGATTCTCTAACGGCGCAATGCAAAACACGTTATCAACCCGCGAAAGCAGTGGAGGAGCGGATCGGTTTCATACTACTCCATCGCGGCGCAACTCCGCGATCGCGCGCTCGTCGTAACCGACCTCACGCAGAATCTCCTCGGTGTGCGCGCCCTTCTCGGGCGCGGCCGTGCGCAGCTTGCTCGGCGTGCGCGACAGCCGCACCGGTTGTCCGACCACGCGAATATCGCCGAGCGCCGGGTGCGGCACGGTTTGCGCGATGCCGAGGTGGCGCACTTGCGCGTCGTCGAACACCTGATCCAACGCGTAGATCGGTCCGCACGGGACGCCCGCGTCGTTCAGGAGCTTCACCCATTCCCCGCTGCCGCGCGTTCCCGTAACGGCGGCTAATTCTTTGTTCAGCCGCGCGCGATTTTTTGAACGGCCGGCGTCCGTTTTGAAATCGGCATCGGCGAGCAAGCATTCGGCGCCGATCGCCTTGCATAGCCGCGTCCACATCGCGTTGCCCGAGGCGGCGATGTTGATGTGACCATCGGCCGTGGGGAAGACGCCGGTCGGGATGCTCGTCGGATGATCGTTCCCGGCTTGTTGCGGCACTTCCCCCGCGATCAACCAGCGCGCCGCTTGAAAATCGAGCATCGAGATCTGCGCTTCGAGCAGCGACGCCTGCACCCATTGGCCCTCGTCCGATTTTTCGCGCTCGAGGAGCGCGATCAGTATGCCCATCGCGCAGAAGATGCCGGCGGTGAGATCGGCGATCGGAATACCGGCGCGCACCGGACCTTGGCCGGGCAGTCCCGTGATCGACATCAGTCCGCCCATGCCTTGCGCGATCTGATCAAACCCCGGCCGATCGCGGTACGGTCCGTCCTGACCGAATCCGGAAATGCTGCCGTAGACGAGACGCGGGTTTACGGCGCGCATGTTTTCGTAGTCGACGCCAAGCCGATGCTTCACGTCGGGCCGGAAATTTTCGACCAGCACGTCGGCGCGGCTGACGAGGGTTTTGAGAATTTCGATGCCTCGCGGCGTCTTTAAATTGAGCGTGATACTGCGCTTGTTACGATGCAGATTTTGAAAATCGGAACCGTGGCGCGGTCCGCCGAGCGGCTCCTCGCCGTCGGCGCTCGACGGCGATTCGACTTTGATCACGTGCGCACCCCAGTCGGCGAGCTGGCGCACCGCGGTCGGTCCGGCGCGCACGCGGCTCAGATCGATCACGCTAAATCGGGAGAGTGGGCCTGTGATCATGGAATGACCGGCGATGTTGGCAGCGACCGAACACGGTAGTCTTTGGACAGTTACTTTACCCCGCCCAACTCGGTATAAACACCATCTCGTATCCAACGACGACAAAGACGAACCCATGAACTTCATTCTCGACGCCTACAGTTTACGCAAACCCGCTTCAATTCTGCTCGTCTGGATCGCGGCCGGTTCCGTGGCGGGCTGCGGAATGGTCCGCCCGATCTCGGTCGCGACCGGCAATGCCAGCCATACGATTTGCTCGGAGGCGTTCGTCTCGGGATTGGATCCGGAACGCATCTACGCGGAGACGATCCGACCCGCAGGCGCGACGTGGCTGATTAGCTGGGGCGTGCAATACGACGTGGATCGGGAAAAGCGCGAAGTGCGTGCGACCTTCGCCGGCGGATTTGCGAACCGCGCGGTCTATCGCGACGGGATGGGATGTACGCTGGTGCACGGTGCGGCGCCGATGGACACGGTGTCACCGCAAGACCTTCCGAACAAAAGCGTGTCCGCAGTCCTGCCGGAAATCGCCGGACCCGCGGTGGTCGAGCCCAGGAACGAGAAGCTGCGCGCCGCGCTCGACCGCGCGTTCGCCGAGCGCGATGCACCGCCGTATCGGCGCACCCGCGCCGTCGTCGTCGTGCACGACGGCCGCGTCGTCGCCGAACGCTACGCACCGGGCTACGGCGTCGAAACGCCCTTGCTCGGACGGTCGCTCACCAAGTCGGTGATGAGCGCGCTCACCGGAATTCTCGTGCGCGAGCGGCGACTCGCGCTTGAGCAACCCGTCCCGATCGCCGCATGGCAGGAGCCCGACGACCCGCGCCGCGCGATCACCGTCGATCATCTGTTGCGCATGACGAGCGGGCTCGCCTGGGGCGGCGAGACGTACAGCGGCTGGGATTCCGCGCCGCGAATGGAAAACCTGGAGCGCGATATGACGGCGTTCGCGGCGAGCTTTCCGCTTGACGCGGCGCCCGGGAGCCGCTGGAACTACAGCGGCGGCGACTACGTGATCCTATCGCGCGTCATTCGCGATGCCGCCGGCGGACACGCCAAGGACGTGCTGCGGTTCGCGCATCAGGAACTCTTCGCGCCGCTCGGCATGCGCAACGTCACGCTCGAATTCGACGCGACCGGCACGCCGGTCGGTTCGTACACGATGCTCGCGAGCGCGCGCGATTGGGCGCGCTTCGGCCTGCTGTATCTAAGCGACGGCGTCGTCGGCGGCCGGCGCATCTTGCCGGAGAATTGGGTGCGCTACGCCTCGACGCCGATTCTCGATACCGGCTACGGCGCCGGCTTCTGGACCAACCGCGTCGACGGCAAGGTGCCGGTTTGGGGAATTCCGTGGGGCATACGCCGCGCGCCGCGCGACGCGTTCTTCGGCCGCGGGTATCTCGGACAGTTCATCGTCGTGATTCCCTCGGAGCGACTCGTGGTTGTTCGGATGGGTCTAACCCATCGACCGGATCCGGACGAAACGATCGGAGAGCTGGTCGGCGACGTGATGGCGGCGCTGCGATGACGTTGCACGGGTGGAGTCAGAATCGCAACGCGTCGGCAGAACCGCGGGTCGCCTGGATTGATTACGCCGCGCCGCCGGCTCAAACCGCGCGCGGATAAGTTAACAGCAAGAAGTGAGCGGCGTTGAGCGAGAAGTGCGCCAGTATCGACATTTCGATGCGGTCGGTGAGGCGAAAGGTCAGTGCGTAGCCCAGACCCGCGACGCTCGAAAGAAGCACATAGGTCCAGCCGCCGCCGACATGAGCGAGACCGAATAGCGTGGCACTGATGAGGACGGGAGCCGTGGCGCCGAAGCGCAGGCGGTGCAGCGCCGCCGCCAGTTCGCGTTGAATGAAGCCGCGAAACAGCGCCTCTTCGGAAACGCACGTGAAGAATAGATTCAACGCCGCCCACGTCCAAAAATAAGTTGTCCATTTCGGGTCGAAGCGAACGTATCCGATCGCGAGAGCGAACAGCACGACGACCACGACGTTGACGGCGATGATGGGCGCCGCGCGGCGAAGCGACTGAAACCAGTCTTGCCGCGAACGCAGCAACCCCTGATAGGCGATGCCGAGAATCAGGACTCCGGCGATGGTCTTGTCGAAGTTGACGTACTGCCGATACGGCGGGGCGTCCGGCGAAAGCAGAACATCGCGCAAGAGAATCGGATTGTTGAAACCGGGTAAGACGTGCGCACCGAGCGAAAGCGCGAGACATACCACGACTAGCGCGAGTGCGGCGCGGATGAGACGGACGGCGTAGATCGACAACCGCGGCTTCCAGTTCCGATAGAGCCAGGCAGCGCCCGCGAGCAGAAATATCCAAACGCCCGCCGGGCCGAACATGACACCGGCGCCGTACGCGACCGCAACCGCCAGGAGGAGTGCCGCGATCCATACGCGCCGTCCCAGCCACAGGCTCAATACGCCGAGCAGCAGTGCGATCGAGCTCACGATGACTAGTGGATCAAGCGACGCTAGCGGCATTTTTTATCTGCATTGATTAGTAGTCGTGCGAGCCGGCGGTCTTGAACCCAGCGTGCCGACCGCTTAACGTACCGACGTGGATCCTATCGCGCATCTTATTCTGGCAACAGCCGCGTTTCTCATCACGCACTTTAGCGCCAGCACGAAGGTCCGCGCGCGGCTGGTCGCGTGGCTGGGCGAGCGTCTGTATCGGGGTCTTTATTCGCTGGTCGCGCTCATCACACTCGGCTGGATGATCTGGGCGTTCGTCCACGCGCCGGTTCAACCGTTGTGGAACGGCTGGCGATACTTGCCCGCGGTCGCGATGCCGTTCTCGATGATACTGCTGGTCGCGGGATATCTCTCGCTCAATTCGACGATGTGGATGCAAACGCGCGGCGTCAAATCCGCGGAGCCGGCGCGCGG
>JBGPCS010000099.1:0-7969 GCA_041481875.1 Sulfurifustaceae bacterium | reverse complement strand
CTTCGCTTTACACGCGCCACGCTACCATCTGTGACTTCATCAGACTGGAACTACAGGGGCGGCGCAACAGGACTTTGGTGGGAAGTAGGCAGATCACATCGATCGGCGCGCGAAGCGCGTCGGCTTCTACTGCCGGTACCACCGCGTCTTCCACGCGCGATCCACAAGCTTCGGATAGGTGCGCTGTCCGCCGCTGCCGTTGTAACGCGCGAGCGCCTGGAACAGGTTGCCGTTCTCCTTGTCGAGGTAGTAGCGCAGTATCGTGCAGCCGTAACGCAGGTTCGTGTGAACGCGAAACAGGCTGTCGTCGGGCCGGCCGATTCGCGTCAGCCAGAACGGCATCACCTGCATGAGACCGCGGGCGCCGGCGCGTGAAATGGAGTAGGGATTGAAATTGCTCTCCACCTCGATTATCGACAGCACGAGCTCCGGCGACAGGCCGGCGCGTTGGGCTTCGTAATGTACGTGCTTCAGCAGCTCAATGCGAAATCGATGATCCGGGAGCTTCTGCTCGAGCCGGCGCGACATGTCGGACAGCCACACCTCGGCGTCGAATCGGTCGGAGAAGGAATCCGCTAAAGCGGCGGCGCGTTTGAGCGTCTCGCGCAATTCCGGGTCCTTTTCCGGCGGCGGGAGATCGGCGGTGGCAACGCCGGCGAGAAGCCAAAAACCGGCCAGCACGCAAAGACGCAGGAGTGCAGTCATCATTGAAGGATCCTCTTGGGGATTCTCTTGGCGCTTTAACTAGGAGCATAGCCCGATACCGAGCAGGCGCCAGGGTTTGCGCGGGCTAGCGTGGCGTCTGCCGCCGGGTTTAATCCGGTCGTCTCCAACTCCATAATGTCGTCGTTATGGTCACCGTGACTCGCGCTCCCGCCGACACCGCAACGCTCGCCCCGACCGACGTTGGCGGCTGGCTCGCGTCGCTCGCCCGCACGCGCGCCGCGGCGGAGATCGCGCTGCTGCGCCGCGCCTGCGATTTTGCCGCCGCGGCGCATACCGGCCAGTTGCGAGCTTCGGGCGAGCCGTATGTTTCCCATGCCTTCGCCGTGGCGCGCATTCTCGCCGATCTCGAGCTCGATCACGAAGCGATTGCAGCGGCGATTCTGCACGACGTGGTCGAGGACACGGCGGTGACGCTGGCCGACATCAAGCGCGAGTTCGGCGAACGCGTCGCGACCCTCGTCGACGGGGTCACCAAGATGGAAGTGATCCAGGAGTTCAAGGGACAAATCACCGGCAGTCGCCGCGAGCACGCGCAGGCCGAGAGCTTGCGCAAGATGCTACTGGCCATGGCGCAAGACGTCGACGTGGTGCTCATCAAGCTCGCGGATCGCTTGCACAACATGCGCACGCTCAGTGCGCTCGCCGCGGACAAGCAGCGGCGTATCGCGCGCGAGACGATGGATATCTTCGCGCTGCTCGCGAATCGTCTCGGTATCTGGCAGCTCAAGTGGGAGCTTGAGGATTTGTCGTTTCGTTATCTCGAACCGATCGCCTACAAACAGATCGCGGCGCTACTCGCCGAGAAACGTATCGACCGCGAAGAATATATCGAGGGCGTTCGACAGCACCTCGCGCTGGAGCTCGCGCGCGCCGGTGTCGAAGCGGACGTGACCGGGCGAGCGAAGCACATTTACGGAATCTGGCGCAAGATGCGGCGCAAGGACAAGGACTTCGGGCAAATCACCGACGTGCGCGGCGTGCGGGTGTTAGCGCGTACTCTCCGCGACTGCTACGCGGCACTCGGCGTCGTGCACGGTCTGTGGCAATACATCCCCGGCGAGTTCGACGATTACATCGCCACGCCGAAAGAGAACAATTATCGCTCGATTCACACCGCGGTCGTCGGGCCCGACGGGAAAATCATCGAGGTGCAGATTCGCACGCACGACATGCACCGGCAGTCGGAGCTCGGCGTCGCGGCACATTGGCGCTACAAGGAAGGTGCGGCGGTCGATGTGAGCTTCGATAAGAAGATCGCGTGGCTGCGCAGCTTGTTGGAATGGAAAGACGAAGTCGCCGAGGCGACCGAGTTCGTCGATCAATTCAAGTCGGAGGTTTTCAGCGAGCGCGTGTACGTGTTCACGCCCAAAGGCAAGATCGTCGACCTGTCGGCGGGCGCCACGCCGCTCGACTTCGCCTACAACGTGCACACCGACATCGGTCACCGCTGCCGCGGCGCGAAGGTGAACGGACACATCGTGCCGCTCACGTACGTGCTCAAGACCGGCGAGCAGGTCGAGGTGCTCGCGGTGAAGGCGGGCGGGCCGTCGCGCGACTGGCTGAACCCGCATCTCGGGTTTCTGCGCACGTCACGCGCGCGCTCGAAAGTGCAGCATTGGTTCCGCGAGCAGAATTACGACGTCGCCGTTACCGACGGACGCGCGCTCCTCGAGCGCGAGTTCCGTCGGCTCGGGCTCGCGGACGTCAACTACGATCGGCTGACGCAGAAGTTTGACTTTGCCAAGGTGGACGATTTTCTCGCCGCGATCGGCCGCGGCGACGTGAAGCCGTCGCAAATCATGAGCGCGGTGCAAGAGTTCGTGGAGTTGCGGCCGAGGGAAGCGCGCGCCAGCGTGGCCCCGCCGAGCATCTCGACGCGCGAGGCGCCGGCCGGCGTCACGATACAGGGCGTCGGCAATCTCATGACGCGCATGGGCCGCTGCTGCAATCCGGTGCCGGGCGACCCGGTCGTCGGTTTCATCACGCGCGGCCAGGGCATCACGATCCATCGGCGCGATTGCGTCAACGCGTTGCGCCATCACGGCGAGCATGAGGAGCGTCTGATCGAGGTCAGCTGGGGTGCGCAGGCGGGTCGGACCTATCCGGTCGACGTCGAGATCGTCGCGTACGAACGCGCCGGGCTGTTGCGCGACATTACGTCGTTGTTCGCGAACGAACGCATCAACGTGCTCGCGGTGAATACGCTCACCGACAAGCTCGCGCACATGGCGCGCATGACGTTTACCGTGGAGATCGCCGACGTGCACGTGTTGGCGCGCATTCTCGCGCTCATCGATCAGGTACCGAACGTCGCGGAGGTGCGGCGCAAAGTGCAGTAGCGATCGCGCCGTGTTAGCCGCCGCCGAGGATCTTCTGCAAGAAGTAGCGCCGACCGCCGCGCGGATGGTCCGTGATCGTTCCGAAGATCGAGAATCCGCGCTTCAAATAGAACGGCAGAGCTTGAAAGCTGAACGTATCGAGATGAATGCCGACGCAATGTCGCGCCAACGCTTTGGCTTCGACGGCGTCTAACAACCGGGTCCCGACGCCGGTGCGGCGGCGGCGTTCATCGACCCACACGTACCGCACGTGCACCCAGTCCCAGCCGGATACGCCGTACGCGCCGCCGATGAATTCGCCGTCCTCGAACGCGGACACGCCGAGGTCGCGGTAGTCGGTCGGCGCCACGGAGTCATTGAACCCGACGAGACCCGCCAGCAGCTTCTCGACATGCCCCTTGGTCGGCTGATCCGTGGTCTGGATGTTCATGCGCGGGCCTACGCCGGTCGTTGGCGCCGAATCTCCGGCACGACGTCCGCGAGCGGGATGTCGCGCGGTTGTTTGTCGCGGCGACCTTTGTATTCCGCGACGCCCTTGGCGAGGCCCTTGTCACCGACGACGACACGATGCGGAATACCGATGAGGTCCATGTCGGCGAAGATCACGCCGGGGCGTTCGTTGCGGTCGTCGAGTAGAACGTCGATGCCGGCTTCATTCAGCTCTCGGTAGAGTCGGTCCACGGCCGACATCACTGCCGGTGATTTTTGATAGCCGATCGGCACGATCGCAACGTGAAACGGCGCGATCGCAACGGGCCAGATGATGCCATTCGCGTCGTGGTTTTGTTCGATCGCGGCGGCGACGACGCGCGAGACGCCGATGCCGTAACAGCCCATCGGCATGACCACGGCTTTGCCGGATTCGTCGAGCACCGTCGCCTGCATCGCTTCGCTGTACTTGGTGCCGAGCTGGAATATGTGACCGACCTCGATGCCGCGGCGGATCGTCAGCGTGCCGCTACAGTTGTCGGCAGGACAGCGATCGCCGTCGACCACCTTGCGAATGTCGGCGACCGTCGGCTCGGCAAGATCGCGGCCCCAGTTCACGTTGATGAGATGTTTGCCCTCGACGTTGGCGCCGCAGACGAAATCGGCGAGACGCGCGGCCGATTCATCGACAATGACCGGAAACGGTAGATTCACCGGGCCGATCGAGCCCGCTTTACAGTCCGCGGGAAGTTTTTCCTTTTCGAGATCGATCTTCTCGAAAGGCTTAGCCACCGATGGCAGCTTGGCGGCTTTGACCTCGTTCAATTCATGATCGCCTCGGAGCACCAAGGCGATAATTTGCTTCTGCGCGGACGCGCCGCTACGTTCATTGTTCTGGCTGTCGATGCCCCTCACTAACAATGTCTTTACCGTCTGCTTCGGATCGACTTTCAAGAACCGGCTGACTTCCTCGATCGTACGTTGATTCGGCGTGTCGACCGTTTGTATCGGCTTGCCCGGAGTGGCGCGTTGACCGAGAGGCAGCGCGCGCGCGAGCTCGACGTTCGCCGCATAGTCGCACTTGTCGCAGATCGCGATCGCGTCCTCGCCCGAATCCGCGAGCACGTGGAATTCGTGTGACACGGCGCCGCCAATGGCGCCGGTATCCGCGGCCACCGGACGGAACTCGAGGCCGGCACGCTCGAAGATGCGCGAGTAGGTGGCGTGCATCACCTGATAGGTTTCCTTCAGCGATGCGTCATCGACGTGGAATGAGTACGCATCCTTCATCAGAAACTCGCGCGCGCGCATGATGCCAAAGCGCGGGCGGATCTCATCGCGGAATTTCGTCTGGATTTGGTAGAAGTTCGCCGGGAGTTGGCGATAGCTCTTGATTTCGCGGCGGATGAGATCGGTGATGACCTCCTCGTGCGTCGGACCAAAACAAAAGTCGCGCTGATGGCGATCCTTGAAGCGCAGCAGCTCCGGTCCGTACTGTTCCCAGCGGCCGGACTCCTGCCAAAGCTCCGCCGGTTGCACCGCCGGCATCAGGACTTCTTGCGCGCCCGCGCGGTCCATCTCCTCGCGCACGATGCGCTCGACCTTGCGCAATACGCGCAAGCCGAGCGGCAACCACGTGTAGAGCCCGCGCGCGAGGTTTCGGATCATACCGGCGCGCAGCATGAGCTGATGCGAGATGACCTCCGCGTCGGCGGGAGTTTCCTTCAGGGTCGCGAGGAGTAGCTTCGACGTGCGCATGTTTTTCGTGAGCTGCGGCTTAGGCGGCGCAGTATAAGCGAGCGCGCCGGTCGATCAAATGATCGGCGCATCGTTTGGACCGCGCGCGCTCGCCGCGCTCGGTTCGCGCAGCACGAGCCAGATCGCGCCCAGAATCAAAGCGGCGGCGGCGACCTCGTGCCACGACAGCCGTTCGTGCAGCAGTAGCGCGCCGCTCAGCACGCCCACGACGGGTGTCACGAGCGAGGCGAGCGATGCGACCGCGACCGGCACCATGAGCACGATCCGATTCCACGCCCAGTAACAGAACATGAACGCCACGACCACGTTGTAAAGCATGCCGAGCGCCGGATAAAAGCCAATCGGGCGCCACGCGCTGGGCTCGACGGCGAGGGCGGCGAGCGCGATCGGTACTCCGCCGCAGACCAGCATCCAACCGGTCAAGGAAACCGTCGGCAGTGGCAGTGCAAAGCGCTTCAGCAATACGACGCCGAGTCCCCAGAAAAACGCGGCCGCGAGCATGCACGCGACGCCGGAGAGCGCGTCGCCCAACTTCGTAAGGTCGGCGCTCATCAGCACAAGGACACCGACCGTGGCGAGGACAAGAGCGGTCGCGCGAGATAGCGTGACGCGCTCATCGAGCAGCCATACCGACAGCGACATGCTCCACAGCGGCATGGTGTAGCCGAGGAGCGCCGCGCGTCCCGATGGCAGCAACGACACGCCGTACACGACGAAGACGTTCCATCCGATGATATTGCACGCGGTCAGCGCGAGCAGATGTTTCCAATAGCGGCGCGGTACGCACCACGATTGGCCCGCCAGTCGCGCCACCAGCAACACGCCGCTGCCGCCGGCCAAGAGGCACACCGCGCGAAAAGTGAGTGGTGGAACTTCGCTTAACACGATCTTCATGATCGGCCAATTTAAACCCCAACCGAGCGTCAGCGGTGCGAGCAGAATGAAGCCGAAGCGGGAAAATCGGGCGTGAACGATTTCTGACATGGCGTGCGTGTGGCGATGATCCGCTCGGTCAACTGAACGGCCGCGAGTATATCGGCTAACGGGCACGCGCCGCGCGGCGACTCTCGATGCGTCGATCGGCTCATGCGGGGGGCGAGTGCTCGATGGACTATCCTTTGTCGTTCTCGCGTCGTTTTTCTTTCAGCGCCTGCTGCATTTTACGCATTTGTTCCACCGACAATTCGATGCTGGTTTTCAGCCGCGCGATCGCGAGCGTCAACTTCCCGATCTCGTTACGAGTCTTCGGGCGGAATCCGCGCGCATCGAGCGCGACTTGTTGCCCGATGGAAATGTGATGCGCCGCCCTCGTCAGCCGCGCGATCGGGCGCACGATTCTGAAATACACGAAGAGATATAAGATCAAGAACGCCGCGGCAACGACGCCGACCACCTTCGCGTCGAGCACGCGCAGCGACGATTCCCACAGCGGTTCCATCGGCAGCGTTACGCTGATGACGCCGGCGACGTCACCGACGGCGAAGCCGAAGCCGCGTTTCCCGCCGTAGCGATCGATGACTTCGCGCGGCGCCGCCTCGGGCGCGCCGTGGCACTTGATGCATGCCTCGGTGTGGACGATCTTGCGAGCGTAGCGGTACTGGCCCTCTATCACGGCGACATATTCCTCGAGTTGATTGCTCTTGATGGCTCGGATGGCCTGCGCTTCGAACCCATCCGGCCGGTTCTGCTCCGCCATCCAGTTGTCGGAGGTCATGTGGAATTTCGCGCGCGAGTACGAGCGGCCGACGACCTCGGACAGCTCGCGCTGAACGAGCGCGGGATTCTTCGAGAAGTACTCGGCCTTGTCGGGATCGGCGGCGGCTGTGGGCGCCGCTGTGCTCGTGTCCACCGTCTGTGGGCGCGTCGCGGCGTCGGTCTCCGCGGTCGACTGCCGCGCACCGTATTGAACGCGGCTGAGGTAAGACGTGTTCGGCTTATCCCTGACCCATATCCGCCCGTACTGCGCGACCCAATTGCCGAACGCTTCGACGTTGTCGGCGGTGCTGGCGGCCTGGCGGTGCAGCTCCGCGTAATACACTTCGCGCAGGAGCATGTAGTAAGCAAGCCCGAGCAGTCCGACGACGACGAGGAACAGTCCGGAGAAACGAAAAATAAGCGAGGAATTGCGCAACGCGATCAGCTACGCATCAATTTGCCGATCCTTGGCAGTACCATACGAGGAGGCCGGGCGAGCGCATCGACCGCGAACGCGGCATGAAACGCCTGCTGCTTAAACGCGATCCGCCGGTTGGGATCGGAGACGTGTTCCGCCAGCAGCGTAATGTATCGGTGAATCGCGCCGGGGCCGGTGTAGCCTTTTTCCGTCAGCTCGCTGGTCGCTTCGTCCACGAGCGCTTTGAATATTGGACAGACGTGCTCGGCGAAGACAAGATCGATCGTGTGGCGCGCCTGCGCGAGATTGGCGTTCTTGATCATGTCGGCCCCCCGTGGTGCATCACTTGCGATCACGCTTCGACTGCCGCTGCGTTCGCCACGGCGCGGCTGAATCTCGGCTACTGCGCTCTCGGCGTGGCGCGCATCGTCGAATTATTTTCCTGGAGTATAGGTAGATCGGTGTTCCCTGCTCAACTGACGCTCTGCGTCAAGCCGATGGCCAGCGCCGAGCAAATCGTATTTCCGCATCGGAATCCACAGGTTGACACCGTATCCGTACGTCTTGCGTCGGCGAAGGTGCGCTGACTTAGAGTCATTCTTAG
>JBGPCS010000098.1:0-8001 GCA_041481875.1 Sulfurifustaceae bacterium | reverse complement strand
CGACTCCTGTCTCTCGCGATCTTAGCGCGTCCCTGCGCGTCACCGGAGGGAGAGGGAATTAAAGTCGGCGTCCGCTCGCGCCACAGGTCCATGAGGCGCTGCGCCCACCGCGTTCCGAGCGCGTCGTCTTCGTGCATGAAGTAGACGTAGGTGCGCACGAGCTGCTGCGCCGCGATGCGTTCGACCCAACCGCTCAGATCGGCGTCGTCGTAGTGCGTGCGCCGCAGGCGCACGTAGCCGTGATCCGACGTGGCAACGAACGGCGTGTCACCTTCGTCGGTGTCGGTGACGCAGAGCATCGCGCCGTGCGTGCGAAGCATCTGATAAACGTCGTCGGCTTGCCACGATTCATTGCGGAACTCGAACGCAACGCGTTGGCCGGCGGGCAGCGCGCCCAGAAAATCTCGCAATCGCGGCAAATCTTTCTTCAGGAACGGCGGCAACTGAAAGAGAAGCACGCCGAGCTTGCTCCCGAGCAGTGCGGCGCGACGCATGAACTCGCTCACGTCGGGGCCGGCTTCGACCAAACGCTTTTCATGCGTGATGCGTCGTGGCGACTTTAGCGTGAACAAGAAATGCTCGGGCACCTCGGTTACCCAGCGCGTGAGCATCTCCTCCGCGGGCATGCGATAAAAGGTGTTGTTGATCTCAACCGTCGGGAAACGCGCGGCGTAGTACCTGAGCATCTCGCTCCCGGGCAGCTTGTCCGGGTAGAAGTGCCCACACCATTCTTTATAAGAGTATCCACTGGTTCCCGCTAACACTTGCATCGGACTTGCTCCTAGAATTCGTTGTGTCACCCAGGCAGGAATGTTCTCTTGGCATCTCGATCGACCACGCGCAAGTCCGCCAATCGACCCCCGCGCAAAGGGCAGCGACGCCCGGCGGCGAATTCCAAGACGCCCGCGCTTTTGGAAGAATACTCCGCCAAGCGCGCGTTCGATGCCACCCCCGAACCCGCGCCCGCTATCGCGGCCGGCAGTGGGCCGCTGCTCTTCGTCGTGCAGCAGCACTCGGCGCGGCGGCTGCATTACGACTTTCGGCTCGAGCTCGACGGCGTGCTGAAGTCGTGGGCGGTGCCGAAGGTCCCGTCGCTCGATCCGCGCGACAAGCGCCTGGCGGTGCACGTGGAAGATCATCCGTACGACTACGGCTCGTTCGAAGGCGTGATCCCGCCCGGGCAGTACGGCGCGGGCGAGGTGATCGTTTGGGATTGCGGCGTCTGGTCTCCGGATGAAGATCGGGAATACTGGTTTCACGACCGCGCCGAGGCCGAGCGGCGCGCGCGCGCGGAACTCGAGAACGGCAAGCTCAGCTTCACACTGCGCGGACAGAAATTGAAGGGCTCGTTCACGCTGGTGCGAAGCTCCGACAAGAAAAACTGGTTCCTGATAAAGCATAAGGATCGATTCGTTACGGAAACTCCGGTCGCGCAACAGAACCGCTCGCCGCTCTCCGGATTGACGGTCGAAGATCTCAAGACTGTCCCGGTGCGCCAAATGCCGGCGTCGAAGCTCGTTCCCTCCGGCGAGAAGGAGTCGTTGCCCACCAAGCTCGCGCCGATGATGGCCGAACTGGGCGATGCGCCGTTCAGTCGCGCCGACTGGATGTGGGAACCGAAGCTCGATGGCTACCGCGTGCTCGTTTTTATCGACGATGGACACGCGACGTTTCGGTCGCGGCGCGGCGGGATGGATCTCACGACCGCATTTCCCAAGCTCGTCGCGGAACTCGCGCAGCAATCGGTGCGGACCATGGTTCTCGATGGCGAGATCGTGGCGTTCGACGCGAACGGAAAGCCGTCGTTCGGCGTGCTGCAAGATCGCGCGCAGTTGAAAACGGAAAAAGAAATCTCCGCCGCGGACAAAACGATCTCGGTCGTGTTGTACTGTTTCGACCTGCTGCACTTCGCCGGAGTCAATGTGCGCGCGGCGCCTTACATCGATCGACGACGCTACCTCGCGCAATGTTTGCTGCCGACGCCGCACGTGCAATTGGTTCATTCGGCGGAAGACGGCGTCGCGCTGTACGAGGCCGCGCTGGCGAACGGTTTCGAAGGCGCAATCGCGAAACGCAAGGAGAGCAAATACGAGGCCGGTAAGCGTTCGGCGTCTTGGCTCAAGGTCAAGTCGACGCACAGCGCGGAATTTGTGATCGGCGGTTATACGAAGGGAAAAGGCTCGCGCGAGTCGCTCGGCGCCCTGCTCGTCGGCTACTGGGATCAAGGTGAACTGCGCTATGCCGGGCACGTCGGTTCGGGCTTCGACGACAAAACGCTCGCGCAAGCCAAGGCTCGCTTCGAGAGCCTGCGAATCGACGAATCGCCGTTCGCCGAGGAACCTCCGCTACACAGCCCGACGGTGTGGCTCAGGCCCGAGGTTGTCGCCGAAATAAAGTTTCAAAATTGGACGCAGGACAATCATCTGCGCGCGCCGGTGTTCTTGCGATTGCGCGACGATGTCGATCCGAAGAACGTGCGACGTATGGAATCGAATCCGACCGCGCCAGCGCGTGCCGAGCGAACCGCGAACTCGCCGATCGATGAAATCCTGCAACAGCTCGACGACAAGAAAAACGCATTCACGCTCGCGGTCGGCACGCATCCGGTCAAGCTCACGCATCTCGACCGCGTGTACTGGCCGGCCGACCCGGCGTTTAAACAACCCGCGCTCACGAAACGCGATCTGCTGCGCTACCTGGCGCAGGTGTCTCCTTACATGCTGACTCACCTCGCGGACCGTCCGCTCACGATGATCCGCATGCCCGAGGGCATCAGCGGCGAGCGTTTCTTTCAAAAGCATTGGGAACAGGCTCGGCCCGACTTCGTCGAAATGGTTACGGTGTTTTCCGAGCACAAAGACGAGCGGCACAGCTACATCGTGTGTAACAACCTCCCGACGCTGCTCTGGCTCGCGCAGGCGGGCACGCTCGAGTTTCACGTCTGGCACTCGCGCGCGAAAGTGAGTCCGGACGCGGCGAGCCAGAGCACGGACTACGACAGCTCCATCGAATCGCTCGAAGGCTCGGTGCTGAACTACCCCGACTACGTCGTCTACGACATCGATCCTTATATATATTCCGGGAAGGAAGCCAAGGGCGAGGAACCCGAACTGAACACCGTCGCCTTCGAGAAGGGCAAGGAGGTCGCCTTCCGGCTACGGGAATTGCTCCAGGGCATGGGTCTCACGCCGATCGTGAAGACCTCGGGCAAGACCGGCCTGCACGTGTTCGTGCCGATCGAGCGTACGCTCGACTTCGACGCCGCCCGCCAAATGAGCGAGATGGTCGGCCGCCACCTGCAGCGTCTACATCCAAAGGACGTTACCCTGGAGTGGAGTGTCCCCAAGCGGACCGGTAAGATCTTCATCGACTACAATATGAACGTTCGCGGTAAGACGTTGAACGTCGCCTACTCCCCCCGAGGATTGCCCGGCGCGGCAGTATCGATGCCGCTCTCGTGGGAGGAGCTGGAGCAGGCGCATCCGCTCGACTTTAGAATGACGAACGTCATCGAGCGCTTGGCCAAGACCGGCGACCGTTGGCGCGACGCACTCACACGCAAGCAAAGCGTCGAGCGCGCGCTGGATCGCACAAAGGGTTAGGACGCTATGAGCCATCTAATCCCATGTAGGGTGGGTGGAGCGAAGCGTAACCCACAGGAATAATATTTTGTTGGGTTCCGCCGCTCGCGCGGCTGCACCCAACCTACATTAAGACGCGTACGGAAGAGCACACTCGGAGAAAAAGCCATGGCTGCCCGATCGATTGCATCGTTGACGATTTCATTCGGCCTCGTGTCCATTCCGGTGAAACTATTTTCCGCCACCGAGGCGAGCCGAGCGATTTCCTTTAATTTGCTGCACAAGGATTGCGGATCGAGACTCAAGCAGCAATACACCTGCACCAAGGACGACGTCGTCGTGGCGCGCGACGACATGGTGAAGGGATACGAATTCGCGAAAGATCAGTACGTCATGTTCACGCCGGATGAGCTGAAGGCGCTCGAAGAGACCGGCACGCACACCGCCGACATCGCCGAATTCGTGCCGATCGAATCGGTCGATCCGGTGTACTTCGACAAAGCGTATTACTTGGCTCCCGACAAGGGCGGCGCGAAACCGTACGCGCTGCTCGCGAAAGCGCTGCACGAGACCAACCGCTGCGCGCTCGGGCGCTGGGCGGCGCGCGGCAAACAATACATCGTGATGATTCGACCGGTCGAAGACGGCCTGGTCATGCAGCAGCTGCTGTACGCGACCGAAGTCCGGTCGATCGGTGAGATCGACATCCCGAAGACCGAGGTCAAGGACGCCGAGCTGAAGCTCGCCGCGCAGCTGATCGAGCAACAAGCATCGGACAAGTTCGATCCGGCCGCGTATAAAGACGACGTGCGCGAGCGCATCGAGGCAGCGATCCAGAAAAAAGTGGAAGGTCAGGAGATTGCGATCGCCGAAGCGCCGCCCGAAGGCGGTGCGCAGATCATCGACCTCATGGAGGCCTTGCGCGCGAGCCTGGACAAGAAACCCGCCGCGCGCAAACCCGCGGAGGCGGCGCCCGAGGAAACGCGCAAGCCGGCGAAGCGTGCGCAGACGGCGGCGAGCGCGAAGGCCGGCAAGAAATAGACGACGGAGTAGACGACGATAGACGCCACCACGGAGGAGCCGGTCGCCATGCATCAATACGGCGTGCGCGACGTCGAAAAGCTGCTGCGCCTGCCGCGTCGCGCGATCCACAGTCTCATCAAGGCCGGGTTCGTCACGCCCAGACGCGGTCCGCGCAAAGCGTACTTGTTTTCGTTTCAGGATCTCATCGTGCTTCGTACCGCACAGACGCTCGCCGCCGCCAATGTGCCGGCGAAGCGCATAACCCAATCGTTGAGAGAACTGCGCCGCCAAATTCCCGAGACGATGCCGCTATCCGGACTTGCGATCGGCGCGGTCGGCGACCGCGTGGTCGTCAAGGAGGGAGCCAACCGCTGGCACGTGGAATCCGGCCAATATGTGCTCGCGTTCGACGGCGAGCCGGCCGACGGCTCGATGAGCGTGATCGAACGCAAGACTCCCGCCGCGACGGAAGCCGCGGATGACTGGTTCGAGCAGGGCTACGCGCTGGAGGCCGAACGCGTCGAGGCCGCGCGCGAAGCTTACGAGCGCGCGGTCGCCGCCGATCCAACCCACCTCAACGCCAACATTAACTTGGGGAGAATTCTGCACGAAGCCGGGCGTCTCCCCGACGCCGAACATGTCTACCGCAACGCGATCAAAGCGTGCGGCAGCGATGCCATGCTCTGGTACAACCTCGGCGTTCTGCTGACGGATATGGACCGCAAGAACGAAGCGCTGGTCGCGTACGAGGAAGCGCTGCGCGTCAATCCGCGGATGGCCGACTGCCACTACAACATGGCACTCTTGTACGAGGGGCTGAGAAAGTACAAGCAAGCCATACGCCACATGGCACAGTATCGGAAGCTGGTCGATAAGGCGTAGCGCCGACTCGAACGTAGGGCGTCACCTGCGACCTACGCCGGATGAATTTCCTCGAAGAATTGCCGCAGCGCTTCCAGCAGTCCGCGCGGATTGTCGCCCTGCACCGTGTGGCCGGCGTTCTCGATGCGCACCCAGCGACCGTTTGGGAGGCGGCGCGCGAGCGTCGAGGCATCTTCGTCATGAAACACATCGCTGTTGGCGCCGCGCACGACCAGCGTCGGACAGGAAACGCGGGGTACGATCTCCCAGTAGTCCTTTAAGCGCCCGATGCGCGCGGCGAAGTCCGGCCGTTGCCAATGACGCGTATCGTTCTTGCGTATCCACTTTCCGTTCTCCGCGCGGCGGAAGGTGTGGAGCAGGCTGCGACGCAGCAGGCGCGGATCGCGCGTCGGATTGAACTTGAGCGCCTGCGAAATGAGATCGTCGATGGAGTCTGCTTCCGCCGTTTGCCGCACGAACTCGGCGATGCGCTGTCCGCCCGCGCGCCGCACATCCGGGCCGGTGTCGACAATCGTGAGTCCCACGAGCCGCGCGCTATGTTCCGCGGCATAAAGCAACGCGTTGATGCCGCCCATTGACATGCCGACGAGAAAGAACCGCTGAAAGCCGAGATGTTCGACGAATTTTTCGACGTCGCGTTTCTGCGTTTCGAAATCGTAGTCCAACTCGGCTGACCATTCGCTTTCGCCGTGCCCGCGTTGATCCAGCGCGAAGCAATGGTAGTCCCGCTTCAGGACCGCGCACAGCAGATCCCAGGTATGCGCGCTCAAACCGCCGCCGTGGAGAAATAGGATCGGCGTCTTACCGACCGTGCCCCAATCGAGATAGTGAAACTTTAGATTGTCGATAGTGACGTAGCGCGACGCCGGCAGAGAAACTTCGCCGACCGCCAGACCGGCGATGCCCAGCGCAAGCCGCAGGTGCTCCAGCTGCTGTGAATCGTGTGCCTGCTCGCTCATCCGACTGATCCGACGCGCGGCTAAGGCGAAACAGATCCGCCGCTGGATTCGAGCTTGCGCACGACCACGCGGTCGATCCACTGCGCGGTAATTTTTTCCTGCACGCTGTTTTGTTTCAGGCGCGCGGCGAGGCCGGCGAACGCGACGTCGTCGAGCGGCTGGTCCTGGTTGAAGCAGCTGAAAACGTAGCTGACTTTTCCCGTCGGATCGGTATGCGGCTGGAGACATTGGCCGCAGATCTCTTTCATCATGCACTGCATCGGCGAGTTGATGGAGCCGATGGCGCGATGATCGTCTTTCAGGAACGGCTTCAGGACTTGGTGGCGCGCGACGGCGACCGCCGCCATCATGCGGTCGGAACCGATGGCGATGATGCGGTCGGTGGCGTTGAACTCGAGCGGCTGTTCGCCGAGCGCTCCGGACGCGTACGCCTGCATCGCTTGGACGATATTACCGACGAAGGTTTTATCCGCCGCGCGCCCGGGCTGGAACCCCGGCGCTTCGTCGCAGCACCAGACGATGACATCCGAAGCCGCTTCGATCTCGGCGATCTTGTAGCGGTCGATGATTTTCTTGTAGCCGGCGAAATAGAGCACGCGATTGCCGGCGCGCTTGAGCGCCTGGCCGATCGAGAACAGCACCGCGTTGCCGAGGCCGCCGCCGACGAGCACCACGGTCTCGCCATGGGGGATCTCGGTCGGCGTGCCGGTCGGACCCATCAGAACCACCGGCTCGCCCGGTTTCAGTCGCACGCACAGATCCGAGGAACCGCCCATTTCCAGAACGATGAGCGACACCAGGCCCTTGGCCTTGTCGACCCATGCGCCGGTCAGCGCCAGTCCTTCCATCGCGAAGGTCGTACCCGCGCGATGGAGCGCATGGCTCTCGTAATTCTGCAGGCGGTAGAACTGGCCGGGCTCGAAGCGGCGCGCCGCTGCCGGCGCGGACACGATGACCTCGACGATGTTCGGCGTCAGCCGTACGACCTCGTGCACGCTACAGCGCAGTTGCGCGGCGATGTCGGCGAGGAAATCGGCGTTCGGCTTGTTGCTGGCGGCGGACACGCGCGCGAGCATCCGGCTCACGATCGGATAGCCCTGCTTGGCGCTGCCCATCGCTTTCACGACGTTGCCGAAGTACGACGGGTGCTGGTCGCCGAAGAAACTGATGAAGCGGCCATCCTGTTCTTGGGATAGCAGCACGTTCACCGCCTGCGGTTTGGCGGCGGAACGCTCCGGTTTGACCGGATTGCCTTCCGCATCGCGCGCGGTGAAATATCGCCCGTCGAGCGTGAAGCGAGCGCGGTCGTTGCCCTGACTCTCGCGCGCCAGCACGGTGTTCGGTTGCGTGCCGGCGGCGATGAGGATGGTGCGCGCCGGCAGCTCGGTGGTGGCGTCTTTTCCTTCACCGGCATCGATTCGCGCTTTCAGCGCCCGCGCGTGGTCGTATGCATCGACCTCGATCGCCAGCGGCGTGAGGCCCTCGGCGAAGCGGATGCCCTCCTCGAGCGCCTTCTCCACCTCTTCGTGGTTCAGCGTGTACGACGGACTGTCGAT
>JBGPCS010000097.1:0-8035 GCA_041481875.1 Sulfurifustaceae bacterium | reverse complement strand
GCCGCCTTTTCCCTCGTAGGCGAGCTGGCCGACGAGGAGCGCGAACGGCTCGGTATATCGGGCGATCCGCAACGGGCCGGCGTCCACCGGATCGAAACCTTCGTCGCCAATAAGGGTGGCGACGAGTTTCTTGCCGCGCCGATCATCACCGCAGTACACCAGACCGGGTCGGCTGGCCTTGCGCCTTGCTTCGTAAACGCCGAACAGCACTTCGCTCGGCACGGTGTTGAACGCCGACACGATGCGAGCCTTTGGAATTTTCTTCGCAAGCTCCTCCGCGCCCGACGACGTGTGGGCAACGACGAGCTCGGTGTTGTCGTCATTCATCGGCAGCGAGCACGTGACGACCACCTTCCCCGAAAGATCGCCGGTCTGATTCAGTACATCGTCTATTCGCGACCAGTGCACGGCGAGCAACAGCACGTCCGCTTCCTGCGCGGCCTCAAGCGGTGTGCCGTGCCGCGCCTTTCCCTTCGCCTCGCGTGCGAGTCTTTTAAGCTTCTGCTCGCTTCGGGCGTAGCTGAACACCACCTCATGTCCAGCGCGCGCGAAGACCGTTCCGAGCTTGCCGCCCATCAAGCCTGAACCGAGAATGCCAATTCGCATGGTGCTTTCCCAACTGCCGCTTGGACCGGCCTTGCCGCGCTGCCGACGAAAATCATGATATACCGCAACATTGCAGTTGAGCGCTATGCCGGCGGATATTTCGCCGGATAAGTGGGATGTATCGCGATCGGTAGTTCAGTAAACTCTTTCGCGCGGTTCCCTTGGGAAAACTCGTTCATTCGCGAGAACCAGATGATGCGTCATCTCATTCGAGTTGTAACGGCAGGACTGCTCCTCACGCTCACCGGCGCGCCGAACGCGGCCGCGCCGGCGCTCGACGCGCTGCGCCTACCGCCGGGCTTCAGCGCCGAAATATATGCCGACCACGTCGACGGCGCGCGCTCGCTTGCGCTCGCGCCCGACGGTACGGTTTACGTCGGCACGCGCAACGGCGATAAAGTATATGCCCTCGTCAATCGCAATCGTGGTGCGCGCGCCGATGAGGTTGTCGTCGTCGCGGAGGGACTGAAGAGCCCGAACGGCATCGCGGTGCACGACGGCGCGTTGTACGTCGCGGAGAACCATCGCATCGTGCGCTTTCCCGACATCGCGAAGCATCTGCGCGACAAACCGAAACCCGAAGTCGTCTATGACAAGCTGCCGACGGAATCCGCGCACGGCTGGCGTTACGCGAAGTTCGGTCCGGACGGCAAGCTCTACGTCGCGGTCGGCGCGCCGTGCAATATCTGCAAGCCCGATCCCGATCATTACGCGGCGATACTGCGCATGAACGCCGACGGCAGTGGTGTCGAGCCGTATGCGCGCGGCATTCGCAATAGTGTCGGCTTCGACTGGGACCCACGCACGAAGGAGCTTTGGTTCACCGACAACGGCCGCGACTGGCTCGGCGACGATCTGCCGCCGGATGAATTGAATCATGCCGCGAAGGCCGGCATGCACTTCGGCTATCCGTACTGTCACGGCGGCGACATCGCCGATCCGGAATACGGCAAGGAAAAAGCGTGCGGCGAATTCACGCCGCCGGCGCAAAAACTCGCGCCGCACACGGCGTCGCTCGGCATGCGTTTCTACACTGGCGATAAGTTTCCCGCGCATTATCGCAACGGCATCTTCATCGCCGAGCACGGTTCATGGAACCGCTCCGAGCCCATGGGCTACCGCATCACGTTCGTGCCGATCGAGAACGGCAAGCCCGCGGGCTACGAAGTCTTCGCGCAGGGCTGGCTGCAAGAGAATCGCAGCGTCTGGGGGCGGCCGGTCGACGTGTTGACGATGCCGGACGGCGCCCTGCTCGTCTCGGATGACCGCGCCGGCGCGGTGTATCGTATTTCGTACAGCGGCAAGTAAGGCGTGACGGGCGATCGCGCTTCGAAAAAGCACGCGCAAAAAAATAAATAAAGTGCGGAGGATTTTCGATCCTTCCTAGCGGATACTCTGGCACGTCATCGCCGAAGTAAGGCACCATTACGCCGTCCCAACGGCTCGAGGAGTCGATGAGCTGGAAAGAAGAACTCGACGAAGTGGCGCGGCGCAAAGTGCTCGCCGAGCAAATGGGCGGTGCGGAGAAAGTCCAGCGCCAGCACGACAACGGCAAACTCACCGTGCGCGAGCGTATCGAGCGGCTGCTCGACCCCGGCTCGTTCCACGAAGCCGGCGCGATCGCGGGAGCGACGCAGTACGACGCGGACGGCACGCTCGTCGCGTATCGGCCGTCCAATCAAGTCATCGGTCGCGGCACCATCGACGGTCGCCCGGTCGCCATCGCCGGCGATGACTTCACCGTGCGGGGCGGCGCGAGTGACGCGCGGATATTAGAAAAATCCTTATACCCGGAAAAGCTCGCGCACGATCTCGGCATTCCGCTGATCCGCCTGGTCGACGGCACCGGCGGCGGCGGCTCGGTAAAAGATCTCGACAAGATCGGCTATACCTACGTTCCGCGCGTGCCCGGTTGGGAAACGATCGCGGAAAATTTGGCGCGCGTGCCCGTCATCGGTCTCGCGCTCGGTCCGGTGGCCGGACTGGGCGCGGCGCGCGTCGCCGCCAGTCACTACGCGCTGATGGTGCTCGGCTTGTCGCAAATCTTCACCGCCGGCCCACCCGTCGTCGCGCATATCGGCGAACAGGTCACCAAGGAAGAGCTCGGCGGCAGCCACATCCACGCGCGCAACGGAACCGTGGACGACGAAGTCGGCTCGGAGGACGAAGCGTTCGCGCGCACGCGCCGGTTCTTGTCCTATCTGCCGCGCAACGTTTTCGAGCTACCGGCGCGTACCGAGCCGAACGACGATCCGACGCGGCGCATTGAATCGTTACTGACGGTCGTGCCGCGCGACACTCGGCGCGTCTATCTGATGCGGCCGATCGTCGATGCCGTCGTCGATACCGGCAGCTTCTTCGAGATCGGCAAGCTCTGGGGCCGCTCGGTCATTACCGGTCTCGCACGATTGGACGGTTGGCCGGTCGCCGTGATCGCGAGCGACCCGTATCACTACGGCGGCGCGTGGACCAAAACCTCGTGCGAAAAGATGATGCGCCTAATCGATCTGGCGCAAGTTTTCCATTTGCCGATCGTGCATCTGGTGGACGTGCCGGGCTTCCTGATCGGCGTCGAAGCCGAGCAGGCGTCGACGATCCGCTACGGTGTGCGCGCGATGACCGCGATCGAGCAGAGCACGCTGCCGTGGTGCACGATCATCGTACGCAAATGTTTCGGCGTCGCCGGCGCCGCCAACCGCCCGCACAATCGGTTGTCGCTGCGCTACGCGTGGCCGTCGGGCGAATGGGGCTCGCTGCCGCTCGCCGGCGGAATCGAGGCGGCGTACAAAGCGGATATCGCGGCGTCCTCCGATCCGGTGGCGACGCGCGCGCGCATCGAAGAGCGATTGAAGGCTGTGACGTCGCCCATCCGCACGGCTGAGCCCTTCAGCATCGAGGAGATCATCGACCCGCGCGACACACGGATCATGCTTTGCGATTTCATTCGGCTGGCGGTGAGTCTGCGGCAAACCGGGCTGTCGCAATTCACGATGAGGCCGTGATGCGGTACGGCGAACTTGGGAACCTCTGAAAGAAGCGATCAACCGCCAAGGACGCCAAGGACGCAAAGGAATTATGTATCAGGAAACAAACCTTGGCCGTCCCTAGCGCTTCAATTCGTACTAGTATGATTACCTACTACAGAGGACACAGAGGAAATCGAAGAGAATCAACAAAACCCCTCTGCGTCCTCCGCGTCCTCTGCGGTGAAAATTAATATTAATCTAACCTGAGCTTCCTAATTCGGACATTCGATGAAGCGAATACAAACACCGATCACCGGAACGTTGCGCGCTTATTCGGTAAAACCAGGCGACACCGTCGGTGTGGGACAAGAAGTCGCCGTTGTCGAGTCGATGAAAATGCTAATTCCGATTCTGGCGGAAATCGCCGGCACGGTGCGAGCGTTATCGAAAAAAATCGACGACGTGATCCACGAGGGCGACGCGCTGATCGATCTCGACTAATCGCGGGATAAACGTCGGCCGGCGGCGTACTTGTCGGAGCGCCGGAGATCACTAACCTCTGTGGCAGTGGTGTACGACGAGAAGCGCGGTGCGAAACCTCAGGCGAGAAAACGATCTACCAGCACTTGGTCGCGATCGTAGACCCAGCAGTGATGCAGTAAATTGTCCTTGATCGTGAAGACCAGCACGCGCTCGAGCTCGGCGCGTTGCCCATCGCGCTCGAACGCCTCGCGCGAAATCAGCATCGCGCGTTGCGGTCCGGCGATGACGTCGACGATGTTGAGCAATTTTCGGTTGGCACGGCGACTGAGATCGAACAACGCCTTCAGCGCGGCGGGCTTACCGACATGGTCGCCGGCCAAAGGATTGTGCCCGAACCAATGCAGGGTGAATTCATCGTGATACATCGCGGCCAGAGCCGCGATATCCAACGCGCGCCAAGCGGCGACGTATCGCTCCAGCACCGCTAGGTTGGCGGCGCTCTGGCGGGCAAGTTCGTCCTGGGTCGCATTGGTCGACATCAACGTGCCTCCTTCTCCCGCCATGGCTGCGGTGATCGGTGCGAGAAATGGGGATACGCCGGCTAGCCCCAATCCAATCAGGAAACCGCGCCGCGTATTTTCCGGTATGTTCGTAGTCATGTCGCGTACTTTACGGCAAGCGACACCGGCGAAACTTTCAAGAAGTGGCTATCGCGAAGATTTCTTCAAGAAAAATCTAACCGAGTTCACTCGGCTAGTACTGGCGGCTGAGCCGGCACGCGCGGCGTGCGGCTTTCTTCGCCGACCGCCTCGATGATGGCGGGCGCGGCCTTCGCCAACACGGAAGGCGTCAAACCGAACATCTCGCGGAAAGTGGCGCTGAAATGCGCCAAACTGCAGAAGCCGGCGTCCAACGCCGCGTCGGTGAGCGCATGGCCCCGGGCCAGGCTGCGCACCGCCGCACCGACGCGCACCCACAGCCGGTAACGCCGGAATGGCACGCCGGTAGCCTGCTTGAAGAGGTGCAGGAAACGCGACGGCGATAGGCCAACCTGCTGGGCGAGTTGCGCCAGCTCGGCGGATTCGTCCGGCGCTTCGTGGAGCTGCCGCAAGGCCGCGGCGATGCGCGCATCGCCGCGGATCGGCGCGTGCAGATCCAGGGCGGCGGCGATCTGCTCGCGCACTTCACCCCAGGCGGCACCATCCTGCAAGCGTGTCAACGCAGTGAGATAGGCCGATTCGCCCTTGAGGCCGAGGCCCAATCGCCCGTCGAAGTGAGCGGCTTGGGCGCGCAAACGCCTGAAATCGTCGCTCCGCGCGTCGACGTAGAGGAAGGCCATCGGCGCGTCGTCGATCAACAGGTGATGCAGCGTATTAGCTGGGATCAGCGCGACGTGGCAAGCCAGATAAGTCGGCTCCCGCGCTTTCGGATCGACGGCGACTCGGAATGAGCGGCCGAGGCTCGCGCAGAGTACCGGCACCGCATTGCGGTGCGGGCTCAACCCGAAGGCCGGGCCGAGATAAAGCGCCCGCGCCCGCCAAAAGAAAAGTTTCGTTTCACCCATGGCGCAGAGCATTGTACGGCTAAACGCGATCACTTCGGGAACTCGGTCGCCCGCCGCTTCGTGCCAAAAAAATCGCACGCTCGCGGTTTTGTTGTGATGCACGATTAGCCGAATCACAACAATGCGACGATGCGTAACTAATGATGGATGACAGTCCTGTCAGGACATACAGCTTGTGAGGACACGCATGCGCGCACTAGTGTGGAACTCCCTAAAAAGGTGCGGTGGACCACCGTCACGAAGCGATACGATCCGGCTGCTGGATCGCGTTCGCTGCCACTACCGACGACGCCGAGTAACTGATATTCGTGCAGGGAGATAGGCCGTAGCGACGAGGCGCGCTTCGACGAGATCGTAGCGGCAGTTCAATCCGCGATCGTCGAGCAGCACGAGCTTCAGCCGTGCACGATCGCCTAGATCGGGAGCGGGCGATATTCCCAAAACGACCAGGGCAAGTCGTCCCGGGGTCCGGTTGGGACGACTACCTGAACGGTCGCTTGGCCACGCTGGCGCATAGGACTAACGCGGCGATAGCGACGATCGGCCGGCCAAGCGGTCGACATCCATCACCGGCGAGACGAAGGTTGCCGCCGCGTGGCCGTCTTAAACACGAAGAAGACCACTTCATTCGAGGAGATCGCTATGGAGCAAGCTACAGTCGATGCCGCCACCGCTTTCGTACCGTCGTACGATCCGTTGGTCCCGCATCCGCGGCACATTCGCGATCCCTATCCGGTGTACCGCGAGCTGCGCGAGAACGCGCCGATGTACCGCTCGCCGCATGGCGTATGGATCGCCAGTCGTCATCGCGAGGTGTCCTTCATGCTGAAGGATCCGCGCTTCGGGCGCGGTTACTTTTACTTCGAGAACCTGGTCAAGCGCATGGGGCCGGCGATCAGCGAGCAGCCGCTCTACCATTCGTCGAAAAACATGATGCTGATGAAAGACGGAGCCCCGCACATACGCATCCGCAACATCATGGCGCCCGCGTTCAGCAACAAGCGCATCGAGGAGCTGCGGCCGCGCATGCGCCAGATCATGGACGGATTCGTCGAGGAGGTGCTGCGCAAGGGCAGTGTCGACATCATGGAGGATCTGGCGTTTCCATTACCGAGCGCGGTGATCTGTTTGATGATCGGTATCCCCGAGAGCGACTGGAAGAAATTCCGCAAGCGCAGCGCCAACGGCTCGCGCGCGCTCGAGCCGGCGCCGCTCAGCCCGCTCGAACTGGCGGAACAGAATCGGGCGGTGCTCGAGTTCACGGAATATTTCTCGTGGCTGATCGACTTGCGGTTGCGCGAACCGGGCAACGATCTCACGACAGCGTTGGCGACGGCGGAAGTCGACGGCCGCAAGCTCGAACGCGCCGAGATCATCGCCAATCTGCGCATGACGTTCATCGGCGGACAGGAAACGACGGTCAACACTATCGGTAACGGGCTGCTGGCGCTGTACCGCAATCCCGACCAGTTGCGGCGGTTGCAGTCCGACCCGTCGCTGCTGGCCGGCGCCGTGGTGGAGATGATTCGCTATGACTCGTCGGTGCAGATCACGCCACGCCAGGCGCGCGAGCCGATCACGGTCGGCGATGCCGAGATCGGCGCCGGCGAAACTATCCTCTGTATCCTCGGATCTGCCAACCGCGACGAGGCGGCCTGGCAGGACGCCGATCGATTCGATATCGCGCGCAAGAACAGCTACCCGCTGTCCTTTGGCGGCGGTCCGCACTACTGCACCGGCGTTCAGCTCGGCAAGGTCGAGGCCGAAGTCGCCATCGGCACGATCCTCGATCGATTTCCGAATCTGCAACCCGACGTCGAGAATCCGCAGTGGCTGACGAACACGGTGGTGTTTCGCGGCCTGAAGACGTTGCGGGCGACCTGGTAAGGAGAGAGATCATGCGTAAATTCCTGGTAGGACTGGCGGCGTCGGCGGGGCTGGCCATCATTCCGGCGTTGATCGGCAATCCGGCGGCGTTGCAGCATCCGCAGCTGTGGGTCTTGATCGGGGTAGGCATGCTCGCGTCGCTGACGCAGCCGGCGTACAAACCAATCGATCGCGCTGCGCCGCCGGAAGATCGCGGCACCTCGTCGCAGATCGTGTGGACGGTTTACATCACGCAATGCATCGGCGTGTTCGAGGCGGTCTTCTTCCGCTATCCGGAGAGTTTCGTCTGGGACGCGTTGACCACGATAGCGCTGCTGCTTGCGGTCGCAGGGGCGCTGTTTCGCGCCTGGGCCGTGGCCACGCTCGGCCGCTTCTTCACCTGGCACGTACGCGTACAGCAGGGGCAGAAGGTGATATCGGACGGTCCCTATCGCTTCGTGCGTCACCCGAGCTATGCCGGCGCGATCGTGCTCTATGTCTGCACGATGTTGGTCCTCAAGGCCTGGTTCGCCGCGGCGCTGGTGCTGAT
>JBGPCS010000096.1:0-8175 GCA_041481875.1 Sulfurifustaceae bacterium | reverse complement strand
CTCGGCCGGCGCGCTCAAAGGTCTCGCCGGCCATCGTCATCGCGCGCGCTGGGCGGTCGCCGGCATCGAGCCCGAGCGTCCGTTGCTCGCGCAAGCTTCCATTCCCGAAGCGATCCCGCTACTGCGCGTGCCGACCGAAGGCGAAAACGTACTCGCCGATTATATGCACCTCGGATTCACGCTCGATCGTCATCCGCTCGCGTTGTTGCGCGCGCAACTTACCCGACATGGCTCCGTTCCGGCCGAAACCGTGCGCGCTCTGCCGCACGGTCAAGACACGCGCACTGCCGGCATCGTCGTGTGTCGCCAGCATCCGGGCTCGGCGAAAGGCGTAATTTTTCTCACTCTCGAAGATGAAACCGGCGTCACGAACATCGTCGTTTGGCCCAAACTGGTAGCGCGGTATCAGCGCGTATTGACGCAGGCGCGATTGTTGTTCGTGGACGGCGAGGTGCAACGCGAAGGCGAGGTGTTGCACGTGGTGGCGCGGCGGTTGGAAGATCGCAGCGAGTTGCTCGGCGCGCTGGTTACACACTCGCGGGATTTTCGATAATACAAGCTGCGCGCTCCGGAGCGCGCCTCGGCTCGCTTCCCTCTCCCTCCGGGAGAGGGAATGAGGGTGAGGGATGCGACAGTCCGGCACGCCGTCCCTCACCCCATCCCTCTCCCGGACTCCGTCTCCCTCACCCCTTGCCCTCTCCCGGAGGGAGAGGGGGAGTAAGTCCGCTGATGCGGGCTTTGATGATTCGGAGAGGGGGAGTCGGTCCGCTGATGCGGGACAATATGATTTGGAGAGGGGGAGCATGTTCGCTGATGCGATTTCATAAGATTTGTGCTCACCCATATCCGGGTGGCGACTGAAACCCGCCGACGACGTCGGCGAGTCGCTTCGCGAAATCGATCGTCGTGCGATCTTCGAGGTATGGACCGATGATTTGCACGCCGACCGGCAATCCATTTGCTCGTTCAATCGGCGCCACGGTTGCCGGTAGATACGCCATTCCCGCCAAACTGATCCACGCAAGCTGTTCCCAGTACCAGCGTTTCTCGCCGTTCACTGAAATCGTACGTGCCAGCAGATCGGTACTGTGATCGTGTCTGGGCGCGCAGATCGGCGTTACCGGTGTGAGCAGCACATCGTATTGTTCGAAGAACGCGCGCCAAGCGGCGCGGTACTGTTCGCGTACTCCGTTCGCGCGCATCCATGCGCGATGCGTCGTGGTCGCGAAGCGCGCGTGGCGCGCCTGCGCGCTGTCGTCGCCGGGCGCGTATCGCTCCGCGGCGTCGCGCAATTTCTCGAACGCCGCCTCCGGTACGTCGGCGACGCTGACAGGCCAGAGCAACTGCAGATACGCGCGAAACGCGTCGCGTAGCTGCAACGTCGGACGTGCGCGCTCGTCGATGCGCGCGCCGGCGCGGCGTAGCGACTCCGCCAATCTTTGCAGCGATTGCTTCACCGCATCATCTACCGGGTAGTCGGCATCGTCGAACCAAGCGGCGATGCGATAGTCGCGCAGTCGATTGTGTCGCGGCGGCGGGAGCGCAAAACGCCACGCGACCGCCTGCTCCGGCAGCGGGCCGGCGAGGAGCGCGAGCAACATGTCGATATCGTCGGCGCTGCGGGCGATCGGCCCGGCGACGCTGATATCTCTGGCGGCGAGCGTACCGGGCGGGCCAGGAATGTGGCCCCGTGTTGGGATAATGCCAAAGGTCGGCTTGTGTCCGTACACGCCGCAGTAGTGCACCGGATTGCGGATCGAGCCGCCGATGTCGCTGCCCAGCTCGAATGCAGTGAACCCCGCCGCGACCGCGACCGCCGCGCCCCCGGAGGAACCGCCGGCAGCGCGCGACACGTCCCAAGGATTGTTGGTGGCGCCGAAGACCTCGTTATAGGTTTGCACATCGGCGGCGAACGCCGGCGTGTTGGTCTTGCCGAACACGATCGCGCCGGCGTCGATCAGCCGTTGCACCGCAACGGCGTTTTGCATCGGCACGTGTTGCGCATAAATCGTCGCGCCGGCCGTCGTGCGCAGACCCGCCGTCTCGAAAGTGTCCTTGATGGTGATCGGTAGCCCGTGCAGCGGTCCCTTGAATTCGCCGCGCGCCGCCGCCGCGTCGGCGGCGTCCGCCGCGGCGCGGGCGCGCTCGAGATCGAGCGTTACGACCGCGTTGAGGGCCGGGTTGAGTCGTTCGATGCGCTTCACGTAGTGCTCGAGCAGCTCGCGGCTGCCAAGCTCGCGGTTCCGCAGGATGCGCGCGAGCGTCGCCGCTGACTGCGTGTTCACTTCACTCATCGGAGTAGGCATCTTAGACGCGAGGCGCGCATTGTGGCATCGGGTGATCCCCCGAGGAAGCGCGTCGTGACCAACCGCGATCAGACCGCATCCTCCCAGCACGGAGGCAAAGCGATAGCCGCGCCGCGGCCGGCCCACTCGGTTGACGCCCGCTCGGCAGATGTGGTCTTCTCGCGGCGTGAAGGCATTCATTCTGCACGCTCGGCGAATCGCGGCGCACGCGTGCGCGATGTTACTCATCGTAGCGTCGCTCGCGACCACCGGTTACGCCGTCGACACAAGCTCAGACGACGAGTACCGGCGCGGTTACATCGCCGCTATCCTCGAGCGGGACCTCGGCTGGTCGCCGGGCTCGTTCGAAGTGGAGGTGCGCGAGCGCATCGTGACGGTGGTGCTTCATGTCGATGATGATGTTCGCCGCGAGCAAGCCGAGAAGGCTTTGCGTGCCGTCGAAGGGCTCGAACAAGTGCGTGTGATGGTTTCGGGCGCCGGCTCCTCGCGCGGCGACGTCCCGATCGTTCTTCCCGCGGGCGATCTATTTCGCCCGCTGATCGCCGATCCGAAGCAGCCGCAGTTCTTCGTCAGCTTTATCAAGCTAACGACGCCGGGCGATCGAATCTCCGCCGCGTCGGTCGGTTACGGCGAGAACTTCGGGCTATGGCGTTGGCCCGGCGTGCACCCGGGCGAAGGCTGGCAGCTCAACTTTGCGGGAGGATTATTTGCGCTGTTCAATCTATCGGCGCCGTCGAACGATCTCATCAATGCCGATTACGCCATCGGTTTCACCCTTACGCACCGGCAAGGACCGTTCTCCGCGCGATTTCGCTTGTTTCACCAAAGCTCGCATCTCGGCGATGAGTTCCTACTCAATCAGCCGAACGTGCCGCGCATCAATTTGAGCGTCGAGGCGATCGATGCCATCGGATCGTACGAGTGGGATCGCTGGCGCGCTTACGGCGGCGCGGGCTATCTCATCGGCCGCGATCCGCCAGAACTTAAACCCGGTTTTGCGGAGGCCGGCGTCGAATATCGCAGTCCGCGTTTCAGCTGGGACCTCGGCCGCTTCATCGCGGGGATCGATCTGCGCAGCTTTCAAGAGCAAGACTGGAAGGTCGCAAGGAGCATCAAGGCCGGTCTCGAGTTGGGACAGGCGGACCCGGGCCGTCGGCGCGTCCGCGTGCTCGGCGAATACTACAAGGGGTTTTCGCCGTTCGGGCAGTTTTTTCAAACAAACATTCACTATTATGGCGTTGGGCTGTACTTTGGGTTCTGATGCCGGACTTTTGTTGATATTCGGACGTTAACGAAAAGTTAATAGACGTAATCAACATATAGTCCACGCGGCATGCAACGGCGTGAACCGAGATTGGCATGGCTGGCTTCTCGCCGTTCGGGCAGTTTTTCTAAACGAATATTCGCTACTACGGCGTTCGCGTGTACTTCGGATTTTGATTCTGTCATTCTCGCGAAAACGGGAATCCAGGTCGTGATCGTCACTGAGCGCCTAATCAGAAATAGTTAGGGCGTAATAGCGAAGCGTATTGCACCGCACGACGAACCGCGTGATATTGCCACGATACCGAACCACCACGCCGGGCATTAACGATGAAACTGTTGGGAACCAGAACGGAGGAGGAATTTCGCGAGCAGTTGCTTAAGTCGAGCGATTCCCTTCTGAACGGCGAGTATGCAAAGGTGGGTGCGTTACTCATGGCTCAATTCCCTGAGTTAAGAACCGTCTTCGCGCTGGGTCATACGCCAGAGCAAGATGAGGATTTGTTTTTGCTTTTGATAAACACAGACACCTTGGTAAGTGTCGATGTCGATCGTCGTACCGGGACTGCTTCATTCAGACGTCATCTTGATCTTGACGAATACGTGAAACGATTGAGTCAAATGAAGCGGATTCTGTTTGCGGTAGCGGTGGACCTCGCGAGGAAAAAGCCGTGAGTACCGCAACGAATCGTCGCCGCAGTTTCTGGGGCTGGGGATACGAAGACCAGGCGCTTGCGCCAGAGATGCAGAAGCAGCTCGGCGCGATGGTTGGGCAACGGATGGGGCTGAAGGATCTCGCGATCACGCCGCCGCCGACGGTTGACGAAATCAAGTTGCGGCCATCACGACTGTCCATTCCGCAATCGCTCGCGCCGCTCTGCACGACCGAACCGCGCGAGCGCCTCGCGCACACGTACGGAAAATCTTATCGCGATATTATTCGCGCGCTGCGGCGCGATTTCTCCGTCGCGCCCGACGTCGTCGCGTTGCCACGCACGGAAGCGGACGTCGCCGCGATCCTCGATTGGTGTGCGTCGGCGAACGCCGCGGCGATTCCCTACGGCGGCGGATCGAGCGTCTGCGGCGGCACCGAGCCCGCGGTCGGCGACGGCTACGCCGGCGCGGTCAGCATCGATCTGCGCCATCTCGACCGCGTGCTCGAAGTAGACAGCGAGTCGCGCGCCGCGCGCATCCAAGGCGGCATCTTCGGCCCGGTGCTCGAAGACGCGCTCAAACCCGGCGGCTATACGCTCCGCCACTATCCGCAGTCGTTCGAATTCTCGACCTTGGGCGGCTGGATCGCGACGCGCTCGGGCGGGCACTACGCCACACTGCACACGCACATCGACGACTTCGTCGAGTCGCTCCGCGTCGTCACGCCGAAAGGAATCATCGAAACGCGCCGCCTCCCCGCGTCCGGCGCCGGTCCGAGCCCCGACCGGCTCTTCATCGGTTCCGAAGGAACACTCGGCATCATCACCGAAGCGTGGATGCGCATCCAATCGCGCCCGAAGTTTCGCAGCTCCGCGTCGCTGCGGTTCCAGGATTTTTATGGAGGCAGCCGCGCCGTGCGCGCGCTCGCGCAATCCGGACTCTATCCATCGAATTGCCGCTTGCTCGACGCGCTGGAAGCGCTCGACACCGGCGTCGCCGACGGCAAGAGCGCCGTGCTACTGCTCGGCTTCGAATCTTCCGACCATCCGGTGACCGCGTCGATGCAACGCGCGCTGGAACTCTGCACCGACCACGGCGGCACGTACAAACCGGAAAGCGTGAAGCACAAAGAAGGCGGCACCGACCGCCCCGAAGAAGCCGACGCCTGGCGCAACGCGTTCTTTAGGGCGCCGTACATGCGCGACGCGGTCGCCGCGATGGGTATCATCGTCGAGACGTTCGAAACCGCGATCACGTGGGACCGGTTCGAATCGTTTCATCGCGCGATCATGAACACCGTGCAGCAAGTCGTCGATGAAACCTGCGGCCCTTCGGCTTCGCTCAGGACGGGCCTCGGCGGCTGGATCACATGCCGCCTCACGCACGCGTATCCCGACGGCGTCGCGCCGTACTACACGATCAAAGCCCCGAGCCGGAAGGGAGCAGAGTTGGAGCAGTGGGAACGAATCAAAGCGGTAGCGTCGGACGCGCTGATAAAAAACGGCGGAACGATCACGCATCACCACGCCGTCGGCCGCGATCACCGGCGCTGGTACGATCAGCAGCGGCCGGCGTTGTTCGCCGAAGCGCTCGCGGCAGCGAAGGCGGCGGTTGATCCGCGGGGGATCTTGAATCCGGGGGTGTTGCTGGCTGCTTCTCCTGGCGGAGAAGGGGTTGAGGCAAACATCCGCCCCAAGACGAGCGGCGTTAGCCGAGTAAACTTGGGAAAGTTAACGTCGACGAGAATTGCCATGCCCAATGTCAACCGCAAGCAAGTTGCCCACGAGCTGATCGATAAGCTTCCCGATGATGCCACCTATGACGACATGATGCGTGAGCTATACGAGCGCCAGGCGATCGAACGCGGCCTGGCCGACAGCAACGCGGGCCGCGGCGACGACGTGAAAACCGTACGCGCCAAGTACGGCCTGCGTGAATGAAGGTCATCTGGACGCCCGAGGCGCAAGTCCATCTCGATGGGATTTATCAGTACATCAAGCGCGATGCACTGTTTTACGCCGACGCGGTCGTCGATAATCTCACGCGCCGGTCGGAGCAGCTCATCGAGCGTCCGCGCTCGGGACGCGTCGTGCCCGACTATGACGACGAAAGCCTGCGCGAGTTAATCGTCTTCCCGTATCGCCTGATCTACCGCGTGATGACGGATCATATTTACGTGATCGCCGTCTTCCACGGCGCGCGACAATTGCCTGACTCGCTTTAACGGGATCTATCCCTCTCCCTGGTGATGTTCGGCTTGCTCTAATGGGATTCAACAGTAACTACAACCGCAACAAACGCAACAAACGTTGGGTTTCGCTGCGGAGACTGTGTAAAAACTCGCCCTCGAATTTTACAGTGGGAATTTCACGAACGTAGGGTGCGCTGTGCGCACCAAAATCTAAGATCGTTGGTGCGTGAAACGCACCCTACAGCAGTGAGAGTGGGAATTTTTTCAGCTGCGAGGAAAGTTTCTTCAGTTTTTACACAGTCTCCGGAGCGAACCCCAACGCCGTTGCTGCTGTAGTTGCTGTTCAGTCCCCGTAGAGCAAGCCGAGCACCGCAACCGCTCTCGGTGGTTTTCGCTCGACCGTGTTCGAGCCCGAGCGGCGTTGTTTCTACGCCGCCGGCGAGTTGGGCGAGCGTCCGGGAGCGGTGAGGAGCGCAGGGTACCCGCGTGTGATTCTCGCGCGGGCGCAGCGACCGGGGTGTCCTTCTCTTTGCATACTTTCTCTTGGACAAGCAAGAGAAAGTATGCCGACCGCGGTTCGGGAACCGCAATTACATTTATTACATTCGATGAGTCGCGCGTAGCGCGATCGATTAACTATCTGGATTCCCGCTTTCGCGGGAATGACGACACCCACCTACAACCAATACACAAATATAAAAAGAAACAACCAAACGACGTCCACAAAATGCCAATACCACGCCACCGCCTCGAAACCGAAATGGTGGTCCGGCCGGAAATGGCCCTTGACCGCGCGTGCGAGGATCACCGTGAGCATGATCGTACCCATGGTCACGTGAAAGCCGTGGAAGCCGGTGAGCATGAAGAACGTGGTGCCGTAGATTCCGGTCTTGAGCGTCAGGCCGAGCTCGGTGTACGCATGCACATATTCGTACGCCTGGAATCCGAGGAAGGTGACGCCGAGCGCGACGGTGAGAAACAATCCGGTGATGAGTTGCGCGCGGTTATCCTTGAGCAAGCCCCAGTGCGCCCAGGTCACGGTGGCACCGGAGCTTAGCAAGATGAACGTATTGAGCGCGGGAATGCCCCATGCCGCCATCGGCGTGAACTCGTTGGCGCCGGGCAGTGTCCACGGCGCGACCGGCATTGGGCCCATCGGTCCTGCGGTCGGCCAGGTCGCCTCGTAATTGGGCCAAAGCAATTTGTCGGTGTTCAGCCAATCGACGACGTACATGCGCACGTAAAACAGCGCGCCGAAGAATGCCGCGAAGAACATGACTTCCGAGAAAATGAACCAGACCATGGCCCAGCGGAACGAGCGATCGACTTGCGCGTTGTACGTGCCGCTCTCGCTCTCGCGGATCACTTGCCCGAACCAGGTCGCCATCATGCCGACGATGGTGCACGCGCCGAGCAGCAGCAACCACGGGCCCGGCCGAATCCCGTTGATCGTGAGCACCGTGCCCAGCGCCAGCAGGAACAGACCGGCCGATGTGATGACGGGCCACGGGCTTGGATGGGGTAAATGGTAATCGCCGTGTGCGCTTGTCATTTCATGATCACCTTGAACAGTACGCTGAAATGCTTCTTTCACAACCAACTAAGGAAGGTCTGAAATATTAATTTCACCGCGTAGGCGCGGAGGAAATCTAAAATAAGGAAACTCAGATTCATTCGTGTCTCCCCTCTCCCGCAAGGGGAGAGGGAATTAATCAGAGCTTCCTATTTTAGATTTCCTCTGCGTCCTCTGTGTCCTCTGCG
>JBGPCS010000095.1:0-8222 GCA_041481875.1 Sulfurifustaceae bacterium | reverse complement strand
TGGTCGTAAAGAACGGATCGAAAATGCTGTCCGCGATCGCGGGTGCTATTCCGCTACCCCAATCAATTACATCCAGGACTGGCCGGTCTTCCGTGTCTTTCCCGACCAAGAACTTGACGAGCGGAGTACCGGTAAATGGAGGGCTGTGGCGGAGCGCGTTTTGGCACAGGTTCGTCACTACCTGATTTAGTTGATCGGGATCGAACATGATGTCGATGTCGTTTCCGACGCGAGCAAACGCTTCGGCGGGTAAGTGAACTGTTTCGCAGTACTGCGACACGAAGTCGGCGAGCCAAGCATTCAACGAAAGGCGTGTTTGGTTGACGCGATCGCGGCGGCTCAGCTGTGTGACGTTCTGGATGATGACATTCATACGCCGACCCTGCTCCTCGACGATCTTCGTGAGCCGCCGCTGTTCGCTATTCTCGGCCACGGATTCGCCGAGCAGTTGCGCCGCATTGGTAATTGCGCCGAGTGGGTTGCGTATCTCGTGGGCGATACTCGCCGTTAAACGCGCTAGCGCCGCCATCTTAAGTTGCTGTGCTTGTTGTTTGAGCGCCGCCATGTCCTCCAAGAAAATCAGCGTTCCGGTTTCCTTAGACACCCCCAATGTCACGAAGCGTGGCAGCAAGGTGTAGTTCGAGCGTGTGGCAAACGCTTTTCGTGAACGCTGAGCCGGGGAGTTGCCGAGCCACTGAAACAGCTGGATGGCGAGGTCCGGCGAGACTTCGCTCAAAGACGCACCCTTGGCGAGACCCACACGCGCACCCAGAAATCGCTGCGCCGCTTGGTTCATGAAGCGGATATGACCGGTATGATCGCAAGCCAGCACGCCGGACTGCATGCGCTGAATGATGAGTTCGTTGATGTGCGCGAGGTTCGCGAGATCCATTCCGCGACGCTCCGCCAGCACTTCAGTGGCGCGCAGGCGCGACGCCAACGTGTAGCCCAGGAAGGCGGTAGCAAATAGACCGACGCCCAGTATCGCTACCTGCGGATACCCTTGAATCATCTCGTCGCTAACAAGGTCACCGACGAGAAGTCGCCAAGAGTGCTGAAGCATCGCGGCGATTGTCGCCAGCGACGCGTAGAAGATACTAACTCGTCGTCCGAGCATCAGACTGCTGCCGGCAATTGCTACGATCAATAGCAATCCGAGGCCGCTCGAGAGTCCCCCGCTCGCGTGCATCAGGAGCGTTAGCAGCGCGACGTCCGCGAACGCCAGCATACTGACTTGGGTGTCGAAGTCCGGCGTACGCCAGTACGATGCAAGCACGGCCGCGAGTGCCAGGAGGAAATACATGCCGCTCGCAAATCCGAAGAGATCTGGTTCCGTGGACCCGAACGGTGGGAGTTGGTGAACGGTTATCGCGATCGCAAGCGCCGTCACCGCCAACGCGAGGCGATAGATGTTGAATAGGCCGAGGAGTCGCCAGTTTTGGCTAGGAGCAATCTTCCCTTGCAGCGATGTTAGGCCAAACGAGGGGATCGTCCGAGTTGTCGCCTGCATGCTACTGGATTAGCACACTTTTCCCCACTAGGCAAAGTGTGTTGTTATCTGACGCGAGACGTTACGAGTTGGGCGGAAGATGTTCCGCCGAGCAATAGATCTTGCCGGCTCGTGTGATCGCGGTTGATTCGGGGACATGCACACCGCAGTGAGAGCATTCCAACATTCGGGGAGAGAGCGGTGGGGGGTTAGCGCTTCTCTCCGCGGAACGTCTTGTTGTCAACGCGCGCTTTATCAACTGAAAAGCGAACCATATGGCGATGGCGACAACAAGTAAACGAAGAACGGGGCCCATGCGCCAGGGTGCCGCTACAACCGCGAAATGTCCAGTCGACGTAGACGCGGCTACTCGGGAACAACATTTACCCGTGCAGTAAAATGCGCCGAAACGGAACGACGTCACGCCAAGGGCCGCTTGTACCGATCGCGGTGAGGGGGTGGGCCGGGGCAGGAGCGGTGCCGGTGTGTTCACGCCGACGAGCGCCGAACCACGGAGGGCCGGGTCCATCGAAGACGGTAGCGAGCGCCAAGGACGGCCTGTACTGGTCGGGGTGAGAGGATTTGAACCTCCGGCCCCTTGCTCCCGAAGCAAGTGCTCTACCAGGCTGAGCTACACCCCGATACTGTCCTAAACTGGCGCGCTAGTGATTGCGGTAAACGGAAAAGAACGTCAGGTCCACGAGTGCTTGTTTGTACGGCGAGTCCGGAAGCGTCGCCACTGCCTCCTTGGCACGAGCGGCTTCCGCTTCCGCTTGCCGGGCAGTGTATGCGATGGAACCTGTCGATTCAATCGTATCGACCACGGCTTCGATCTGGCTGTGATCGCCTTGCTCGATCGCACTCCGCAAGAGCTTGCGCTGCTCGGCGTTGCCGGTGCGCAGCGCATGAATCAGCGGGAGCGTTGGCTTCCCCTCCGCCAAATCGTCGCCGACGTTCTTTCCCAGCGCCGGGTTGTTGCGGCCGTAGTCCAGCGCATCGTCGACCAATTGAAACGCGGTGCCAAGGTGTAGCCCGTATCGGCCCATCGCGGCTTCCATCGCGCCATCGGTACCGCTGATGATCGCCGCCAGCCTGGCCGCCGCCTCGAACAGCTTCGCGGTCTTGCTGCGAATGACGTCGATGTAGCGCTCCTCAGTTGTATCCGGGTCATGACAGTTCAACAACTGCAGCACTTCACCGCGGGCAATAGTGTTCGTCGTATGCGCCAAGATTTCCATCACCCGCATTTGATTCACTTCGACCATCATTTCGAACGCGCGCGAATAGAGGAAGTCGCCGACTAGTACACTCGCCTCGTTGCCCCAAATCGTGTTGGCCGTGGATTGGCCGCGACGCAGCTCCGAGGCGTCCACCACGTCGTCATGCAATAGTGTCGCGGTGTGGATGAACTCTACGATCGTCGCAAGCTGTATGTGTGCCCGGCCCCGGTACCCAAGTGCCTTGGCGCCCAGGAGCACGATCATCGGGCGCATGCGCTTGCCCCCACTGTTCACGATGTAGGCCGCTAGCTGGTTGATAAGAGCTACATCCGACTGGAGGCGGACGCCGATCTCGCGGTTGACGGCCTTTAGGTCGTCGCCGACTAGCGACTTGACGGCTTCAAAGTCCATGCGGGGATCAGAGCGGCGCAGTAATGGCCGGGGATCGTAGGGAGGGCGTCCAAACCTGTCAAGAAATGCCTAATTCGTTTGACCTCACCTGATAGCGCCGTTAGACTTCCGGCCCTTTTCCGTCGTCGAGTCGTGAGGATCGGTATGTACGCGATTATAGAGAGCGGTGGCAAACAATATCGCGTCGCGCCGGGCGATGTGATTCGGGTCGAGCGGCTGCAAGCAGCAGCCGGCGAATCGGTGGATCTCAAGCGCATACTTTTAATCGCCGATGGTCAGGACGTGCGTGTCGGCGTTCCCGCGATCGATGGCGTTTCCGTGACCGCGAAGGTCCGCGCTCACGGTCGTGGCGACAAGATTCGAATTTTCAAATTGCGCCGGCGCAAGAACTACCGCCGCCACGCAGGACATCGGCAGAACTACACCGAGCTCGAGATCACTGAAGTCGCGGGTGTGACGAGCAAGCCGTCGAAAGAATCTGCCGCAGCGTAGAACAGGAGCGCGAATCATGGCACACAAAAAGGCAGGCGGCAGCTCGCGCAACGGCAGAGACTCCCATGCTCAGCGATTGGGCGTAAAGCGGTTCGGTGGTGAACGTGTGCTGTCGGGTAATATTTTGGTTCGCCAGCGCGGCACGCGTTTTCACCCCGGCGTCAATGTCGGCATCGGTAAGGACGACACGCTCTTCGCGAAGACTGACGGGCGGGTGACCTTCGAGGCGAAGGGACCGCGCAACCGTAAGACCGTAAGCGTGCTGCCAGAGTAACGTTCGGTTTCGGTACGCAGAGGCCCCGCCCTGGCGACAGCGCGGGGTTTTTTATTTCTTGCGGGCGTGGGTGTCGTTAACCAGACTTTCACCATGAAATTCGTCGACGAGGCAACTATTCGAGTCGGCGCCGGGAACGGCGGCGCCGGCACCATGAGCTTTCGGCGCGAAAAATTCGTCCCCATGGGCGGACCCGACGGTGGCGACGGCGGCGATGGAGGCAACGTCCATCTCGTCGGACAAGGGGGACTCAACACCCTCGCGGATTTCCGTCACACGCGGCATTTCGAGGCTGAGCACGGAGCAAAGGGCGGGGGGCGCGATCGTACCGGCGGTTCCGGCGCGGATCGCATCATTCGCGTGCCGCTCGGAACGAGGGTCGAGGATCTCGCGACCGGCGAGCTGATCGGCGAGATCACGCGCGATGGCGAGGAACTGCTCGTCGCACGCGGTGGCAAGGGCGGTGCCGGCAACACGCGCTTCAAGTCGAGCACCAACCGCGCGCCGCGCAAGACCACACCGGGAACGATCGGCGAGAGCCGAGAGCTTCATCTGGAGCTCCAGATACTCGCCGACGTCGGTTTGCTCGGTGTGCCGAACGCGGGCAAATCGACGTTGCTGCGCCAAGTCACGCAAGCTCGCCCGAAGGTTGCGGATTATCCTTTTACTACGCTCTACCCGAATCTCGGCGTCGTGCGCGTAGGCGCCGACCAAAGTTTCGTGCTCGCCGACATCCCCGGGTTGATCGAGGGCGCGGCCGAAGGGGCGGGGCTCGGCGTTCAGTTTCTCAAGCACTTGAGTCGCACGCGTATAATGGTGCATCTAGTCGATCTGGCAGACCCGGAGGGCGAGGAGTCGGTGGCGTGTTCGGTGAGCGCGATTGTTAACGAGCTTGCCAAATTCAGCGCAGAGCTTGCCGCGCGCGAACGTTGGCTCGTGTTCAACAAGATCGATTTGCTGGCCGACGACGAGCGCGATGCGCGCCGGCAGGCCGTGCTCGCGCGTCTCGATTGGAAGGGCGCGGTGCACAGTATTTCCGCGGTGACGGGAGAAGGCTGCCGTGCATTGACCGGCGATTTGTTTCGTCGGCTTCAGGAAATAAAAGAGGTGTCCGTTTAAATGCCGAACGCCGCCGCCAGAGAAGCGCTCAAAGGTGTGCGTCGCTGCGCAATCAAGATCGGTAGCGCACTGGTTGCGGGCGCGGAGCAGGGGCTGGACCGGAATGCGATCGCGGGTTGGGCGGCGCAAATCGCGCGGCTGCGCGAACGGTCGGTGGAATGTGTCGTGGTGACGTCCGGCGCGGTCGCTGCCGGTATGCAGCGGCTCGGTCGCACGCAGCGCCCGCGCGCGCTGCACGAGCTGCAGGCGATGGCAGCGGTAGGGCAGATGGGGCTCGTGCAGATTTATGAAACGGCGTTTCAGGCCCACGGGTTGCACGCGGCGCAGGTGCTGCTGATTCACGACGACTTCACCGATCGCCAGCGCTACTTGAACGCGCGCAGCACGCTGCGCACGCTGCTCGATTACGGCGTGATCCCGGTGATCAACGAGAACGATACCGTCGCCACCGAGGAGATTCGCTTCGGCGACAACGATACCTTGGCGGCGATGGTGACGAACCTCATCGAAGCTGATCTATTGCTGATTCTGACCGACCAGCACGGACTTTATGAGCGCGATCCGCGCTTTTATCCGGACGCCATGCTCGTTGCCGAAGGCAATGCCGGCGACGCGAAGCTGCTCGAGATGGCGGGCGGCTCAGGCACGTTCGGCCGCGGTGGAATGCGTAGCAAGTTGCTCGCGGCGGAAAGAGCGGCGCACTCCGGCGCGGCGACGGTGATTGCCGGGGGGCGATTGCCCGACGTGATATCGCGGGTGTTTTCCGGCGATGCGGTGGGAACCTATTTGAGGCCGGCGCAAGAGCGCCTCGCCGCGCGCAAGCAATGGTTGGCAGGGCAACTGCAAGTGCGAGGTCAACTTAGACTCGACGCCGGCGCGGCGAAAGCGATCGTCGCGGCCCGCAAGAGTTTGCTGCCGATCGGCGTAACGGCGGTCGAGGGCAAGTTCCAGCGCGGCGAGATCGTCACCTGTCTCGATCCAGCGGGGCGGGAAATTGCGCGTGGACTCGTGAACTACGACGCCGAAGAAGCTCGGCGCATCATCGGTCAGCCGAGCGAGCGGATCGAATCGATCTTGGGTTACGTCGACGAGCCGGAGCTGATCAATCGCGATAATCTAGTGGTGCTTTGACCGCACCGATACTGCTCGGCACTGCCCTAGGCGGAAGCGAGTGCGCGCAGGCGATTGTTCAGCCGACTCTTGTAGCGGCTCGCGGTATTGCGATGAAGCATTCCCTTGGCGGCGAGGCGGTCGATGACCGAGGCCGCGCGACGATATGCCGTTTGCGCGTTCGCCTCGTCCTTCGATTCGATCGCCTTGAGCGCGTTCTTGATTTCCGTGCGCATCAAGGAGCGCCGTGCGGAGTTGTGCGCGCGGTGCTTCTCGGCTTGGCGCGCTCTTTTCTTCGCTTGTGCGGTATTGGCCACTGGATTACTCGGCAAGGTTCTTGAAGGCGCGCCACTATGCGGATTCGACTCGTTCTTGTCAACCGGCTGCGCGGCGTTCCTCATGCGCCGGTCTATGCGATGCCGTATGATCGCGTCGCTTTCCCTCTGAGGTAAGACGGTTGGCAACACGCAAGCTGCTGGCATCGACCGCACTCACGGGCGGGATGACGCTGATATCTCGAATTTCTGGGCTGGTCCGCGATATGGTTTTCGCGAGCCTAATTGGCGCCGGGGCTGGTGTCGCCGCCGATGCGTTCTACGTCGCGTTCCGTATCCCGAACTTTTTGCGTCGCATCTTCGGCGAGGGCGCCTTGTCGCAGGCGTTCGTTCCCGTGTTTGCCGAGTACCGCGCGCGTTGCAGTTCGGACGAGACGCGCGTATTTGTGAACCACATGACGGGCATGCTCGCCACCATCCTCTTCGTCGTTACGGTGATCGGGATCATCGCGGCGCCGATTCTTGTCGTGGTTCTTGCGCCGGGGTTCTACGCGGATCCTGCCAAGTACGATCTCACTGTCACGATGCTGCGCATCGTGTTCCCGTATCTGCTGTTCATTTCTCTCGTCGCGTTGGCCGCCGGGATATTGAATACATACGGTCGTTTCGGCGCCGCCGCTTTTACCCCGGTGCTGTTGAATCTAAGCTTGATCGGCGCCGCGGTGTGGCTCGCGCCGCGATTCGAGCAGCCGGTGGTGGGCCTGGCGTGGGGCGTCTTCATCGCCGGTGTCGCACAGCTTTTGTTCCAGATTCCTTTTCTTCGACGTATCGGTCTGTTGCCTCGTCCACGCTTTGGCGGAGGGCACGACGGCGTCAAGCGCGTTGCACGCTTGATGCTGCCGGGTATCTTCGGCGTGTCGGTGGCGCAGATTAATCTGCTGGTCAATACGCTGCTCGCGTCGTTTCTCGTAACCGGTAGCGTATCGTGGCTTTACTATGCCGACCGGCTGATGGAATTTCCGCTCGGAGTGTTCGGTATTGCGCTGGCGACCGTCATTCTTCCGAGTCTCTCGCAAAAGCACGCGGCAGCGTCGCCCGAGGGGTTCTCGCACTTGCTCGACTGGGGATTGCGATGGGTACTTATTATAGGTATACCGGCGTCGGCGGCGCTCATCGTCCTCTCGGGTCCGATGCTCGCGACGCTGTTTCACTTCGGCGCCTCCGCCGCGCGCGACGTTGAGATGAGCGCGCAGGCGTTAACGGCGTTCGCGTTGGGGTTGGTCGGATTCACCCTCGTGAAGGTGCTGGCGCCGGGTTTTTATGCGCGACTGGATACAAAAACCCCGGTTTTGGCTGGCACCATTTCCCTCGCGGCGAATATCGTGCTGAGTTTGATGTTGGTTTATCCATTTGCGCACGCGGGATTGGCGCTCGCCATTTCAATCGCCGCGTTCGTGAACGCGGCGTTGCTGTTCATCCAGCTGCGGCGCCTCGGCATCTATCGTGCGCTGCCGGGCTGGCCGATTTTTCTTATGCGTGTTGCGTTTGCCACGCTAGTGATGGCCGGTCTAATAGTTTGGGGTGCCGGTCAGCTGGCGACATGGTTATCCGCGGCGCCGCTGGTGCGCGCCGGCCGCCTGGCATTCTGGATTGTTGCTGGAATAATAGTGTATGGTGCCGTATTGTTCTTGGCCGGAATGCGCCCGCAACACCTGAAGCTTGAAGCTGATCCGTCTTCGTAGCGATCGATGACCATCACCGACATTCACCAAATCGCCGCCCGCAACGATCCACGGGTATTCTCGCTCGCGGAAGCGGAGGCGCTGTTCCCT
>JBGPCS010000094.1:0-8260 GCA_041481875.1 Sulfurifustaceae bacterium | reverse complement strand
GACGTTTGGCGGAACGGGTGCGCGCGGCGTGCGTGCGGGCGGCGCAAGACGGTTACGAGCGCGCACAGATCGCCGGCCTATGCGAGGACGGCGCGCTGGAAGCGGCGTTGAGCGCGATCCAGATGCTGGACGTCGACACCGTCCTCGACGGGTCCGACGAACCATCGCGGTGACAGCCGCGCGCGATGTGCTATGTTGAAGCACGTCCAATCAAATGGAAATTACACTCCGCCATGCCCGACACCCTGACCGCGGTGGCTCTCGTGTTCGGATTTCTCGGCGCGGTGTTCTTGCTGGCGGCGTTGGCGGCGCTGCGGCGCGTGCGACTTCTGCGTTTCTCGACACGTCTCGTGCTGAGCCTCGCGTTTCTCGCGATCGGCTTCTCGTTCGCGGCGATTAGCCTCGGCACGCAGGGGTATCGCGCGTTGACGCGCGAGGAAGTCGCCGCGACCGTCGACACCGAATCGCTCGGCGCACATCGCTTTCGCGCGCGTATTCGTTTCCCCGATGGACGCGAAGCGTCTTACGTGCTCGCGGGCGACGAGCTCTACATCGATGCGCACATCCTCAAATGGAAACCGCTCGCGAACGTCATCGGCCTGCACACGGCGTACGAGATCGACCGCGTCGCCGGCCGCTACCGCGCGCTGAGCGACGAGCAGCGCGCGCCGCGCACCGTCCACGGTGTCGGCACCGAGCGCACCATCGACATGTTCAACCTGCGCCGGCGCTACGCCGTGCTCGCGCCACTCCTCGACGCCGAGTACGGGTCGGCGACTTTCGTCCCGATCGAGCAGCCACAGCGCCTCGAAGTACGCGTATCGACAAGCGGGTTGCTGATACGGTCGACGACGGGACCGTGAGGTTTCGCGCCACGTTTTTGCTGTCGCGCAAAGTTTTGGCGGGTTACGTATTCGTCTGAACCCGTCGACACGTGCCTGGGAGACGAAGCCGTATCAGAGTGTCATCTATTCGCGACTGAAAGTTCCACGTGTATACTCGGATACGAGGTGACTTATGCGCAAAGTTGAGGAACTCGAAGAACAAATACAAAAGCTCTCGCGAGAGGAGTTTGCTGAGCTTCGAAACTGGTTCTTAGAACAAGACTGGAACGCATGGGATGTGCAACTCGAGGTCGACGCGAAAGCCGGCAAGCTCGACAAGCTAGTTTCAGAGGCGGAGGCTGAGTATAAGTCCGGGCGGGCGCGTAAGTTTTGAAGCATTACGCGTCCAGCAAGTTCTGGGTGCTTTATAACGCCTTGCCGCACGAAGTGCGCGAGGTTGCGGACAAGAACTACGAACTTCTACGAGCCAATCCTCACCACCCTTCTCTGCACTTCAAACGTATAGGCAAGCTGTGGTCGGCGCGCGCCGGGTTGCATCATCGAGCGCTCGGCGTGGACGTCGACGACGGTATCATGTGGATTTGGATCGGCACACATGGTGAGTACGACAAGTTTATCGGATAGTCATCTGTTCATGCGCGCGTATTATCTGACCTGTGAGCGTTGGGCACTTGAAGCGATCAAGCGACGCCGCCTCAAACTCTCGCTCCTCAACGAAATGAATGATCCCTTCGAACTGCTGGGTAGGGAGTTAAAGACCCGAAATGACCGAGCGGAGTTTCTCCAAGGCAAGGAAGAAATGAACGAAACGATTGGCGTGCTGTGCTTCAGCCAAAGTTGGGATAATCCAGTTCTCTGGAGCCACTATGCTGATAAACACCGTGGTATATGTCTTGGTTTCGATGTCCTAGACGATTGGGTCTTGGAAATTAGTTATCAAGGCAAACGATTACAGGAAGAGGTCGAGGGTGAATTGCCGGTACAAGACCATAAAACTCTCGGGCAGAAGCTCTTGACCACTAAATACGAGCACTGGCGCTACGAAAACGAGGTTCGTATGATTTTGAAATTGGAAGATTGCGGTGCATGAAAACGGATTCCATTTTCTTCCATTCTGCAATGCTCTTCGTCTCAGAGAAGTAATCGTAGGGGTTAGGTGTAGTTTAGTGCTCAACGAGCTTAGAAAAATTGTTTCAACCGAAGACAAGGATATTGAATTTAAGAAGGGCCGATTAGCATTTCGCTCGTACAAGGTCGTCAAGAATAGAGCCGCAAGATAGAGAGCAGCTTTACCTACTCTTCCACCAGCTCGAAATACAGCAACAGCGTTTGTTGCAGAAACAAATCGTTGTTGTCGCTAACGAGGAAGAAACGCTTGCCCCGGTGATGCGCGATGCCCTCGAAGTTGTCGATTTGATATCCCTCTCCGGCATCGAGCGTGAAGAGCGTCTGTATTTGCAGCGGCATGTCTGCCGGCGTCGAGTCGGTCAGGCGCGTGCGCTTGAGTGAGATCTGCGAGCGCCAGAAATGTATTCCGAAGTCGTTCTCCAACACGAGCACCTCGCCGTTGCCGAGACAGGCGAGTGCGACGACGCGGTTCTGATCTTGCGGATATCGCCATGACTTGCCGGTAAGGCTATAGAGGCGGTTATAACCGGGTGCCTCATTCTTGAGCGCGAGTTCCGGCATCGTCAGCACGCCGTAGCGCGGATCGTAACAGACGGATTCGAGCATGCGGTTTTCGTCGACGTATGCGCTGGCGTCGGCGAGCGGCGTGGGTAGCGCCAATTCGCCGATAGCGTAGCCGTCGGGGCGGTAGCGCATGATGCGGGGAAAGCGCTCGAAGCTGATCAGTAGCTCGGGGCCCGACCCCCGGGCGTTGTTGCGACGCGTGATCGTCAAGCCTTCGGCGTCGGCGCGCTTGTGGCGCAACGGCTGATCGGTCTTCAGCTCGCGCAGCGGCACGGCGCGCGACAGCTTCACGTCGACCAGCACGCCGTCGCGAAAGACGGGACGCAGGTGAAACAGTCCGCCCTTGTCGGAGACCGCGTACAACGTGCTGCTGTCGTCGTCCCAAGCGATGTCCGAGAGCTGGGACAACCGCACGCCGTTGATGACCACGCTCGGAATCACGAGCATCCCGAGAAAACGAAAGGCCCCGACGCGCCCACCGATCGCGAGATTGTCGGCGAGCGGCACGGGTTTGGCGTTGACGGCGAGCAGCGCTTCCGCGGCGTGCGCCGGCGGCGTCAGCAGGCCGGCCAACAGTAGAGCGAACGCCCACGCGCCGCCCGGCGGATCGAACGACCGACGCATGCGGATCGCCGCGCGCGATTACTCGGCCTTGATGTCGATCTTGGCGCCGGCCCGCAGTTCCTTCACGGTCTTCTCGATTTTTTCGTCTTGGAGTTTGCGATAGAAGTTGGCCTTCGTCTGGCGGTCGCCGATGAATTCGTCGTACGTCGGAATCTTCGCCGGCCGTGTATCGTCGACCTTGATGATGTGCCAGCCGAAGTCGGATTTAATCGGTGCGGCGCTCGTCGCGCCCTTCTGCAGATGCGTTACGCCGTCGAAGAACTCCGGCACCACCATGCCCTGGTTGATCCAGCCGAGGCTGCCGCCGTTGTTCCCGGACTGCACATCGATGGATTTCTGTTTCGCGAGCGTCGCGAAGTTCGCCTTCTTGCCGTTCAGTTGAACGATGATCTCCTTCGCTTCGTCTTCGTTCTTCGTCAGGATATGGCGCACGAGGTACTCGGTTTTGTGAGTCGCTGCCACTTCCTTTTCGAAGCGCTCCTTCAACTCGTCGTCGGTGATCGGGCTGTCCTTCAGCATTTTGCGGATCATCGATTGCACGAGAACGTTTTCGTGCACGCGTTGGAGCAGGCTTTTCACCTCTGTGTCCTTGTCGACACCGGTGGCTTCGGCGCGCTTGGCGAGCAGCATGCGATCGATCATTTCCTCGAGGACTTTCTTCTGTTGCGCCTTGTCGGTGACCGGTTCGCGTTGCTGGCGTAGTTGCATGTACTGCTGAAACTCCGCCTCGGTAATATCCTGGCCGTTGACGGTCGCGATGACCTTACTCTCGTTCTCGGCTTTTTGTTGGCACGCGCCGAGCGCTAGACCGACGATGAGCGGGAGAAATGCGAAAAGACGATACGGATTCATGAAACGTCCTCGTTAGTGGAGTGGAGTTAAAGCTCGTCCGGTGCCAACGCTTCTATGCGCAACGAATGAATTTCGCGACCCATCAGCTCGCCGAGCACTTCGTAAACCAGTCGGTGGCGCGCCAGTGGCGGGCTGCCGGCGAAACGGCGCGACACGATCGTAACGGCGTAGTGTCCGCGCCCGAGCGCCTCGCCACGATGTCCAGCATGCGCCGCGCTATCATCGGTGATTACCAGGCTTTCCGGGACGAGCGCCTGACGTAGTCGAGCCTCGATCGTCGCGACGTCATCCATTATGGCAGGACTTCGCGCGACGGCTCCACCGGTACTCGGCCATCACCGTCGTTGGTCGCGTGTAGATGCAATGTGCGCGGACGCCGATGAACAGGTCCAGATTTTCGATCCGAGCGGATTGGATCGGCGAGCGGGAGTGGTTCTCGCGTTGCCGAGCCCCCGACTCCGGCAAATGCACCGCCCCGGCGACCTGGCGTCCCTTCAGGCCGCACGCGCGACCCGTGCTTGCGCTGAGGCGATGCATCAGTCTGACGATCCGCGCGCGCCGTCTTTTGCCTGCGGCTCGCTAATATGCCGCGCGATCAAGAACCCCTGTAAGAGTACGAACGCGAGCGTGAGTCCGAGCAGACCGAATACCTTAAAGTTGACCCAAATGGCCAGGCGCGCCGCCGTGTCCAGATCAGCCCGGAAGAAGAACGCGACGTAGAGATTGAGCGCCCCGAGTGCGGCAAAGAAAATGCCCCAACTTAAATTCTGCCGAGCCCAAACGATCGGCGGCAGCGCCATCCGCTGCCCGAGCATGCGCTCCACCAAGGTCTTATCGCCGAACGCCTGACTGCCGAGCACGGCCGCCGCGAGCACCCAGTAGACCAGCGTCGGCTTCCATTTGATGAAAGTATCGTCGTGTAGAACAAGGGTCAGCCCGCCGAACACGACCAGCACGGCGAGCGTAATCAGCGGCATCGTGTCGAACCGCCGGTACTTGAGCCAGTGCCCGCCGACCTGGACGATCGACGCGAGGATGGCGACCGCCGTTGCGACATAAATGTCGTAGAATTTGAACGCCGCAAAAAACAGCAGCAGCGGGAAGAAGTCGTAAAGTAATTTCATGCCATCAGGCCGCGAGGTGGGGCGCTATTGTCCATCAGCGCGGCGGGTCGCCGCAACCCGAAGGTAGTCGAATCGCGTTTCGGGCGAGCGAAACTATTCCCCCCTTTCCTGGCAAGGGGAGCAGGAATAACTTGATTTCCGCTTGCGTGGGAACGGCGAGAGGGAACTGCAGAACAACTGCCGGCGAAGACGCGTGTCACCCGGTCAATGCATTCGCGCCCGCGTCCATCGATCAAAATACCGCGCCATCACTTCGCGCACATGACCGGGGTACTTCAGCGCGTCCATTTGCTGCATTCCCTCAGCGAAGAAACCTTGTGCCTCGCCGGGTAGGTTCCGCACCAGTTCGTCGAACACTTCTTCCATCAACGCGGCGTTGTGAGTGCGCGTGGCGACGATCCCGCGGTTCAAATTGAGCAAACACCAGGGGCGCGTGGGGGAGGATTGCCCGACGCTCGCGCGCGCGGGCGCGGCGGTTGCGTGAATGATCTTCGTCATGAGATGGGTCAACCGCTCGAGCGTGTCCGCGTCGCGCGTGTCATTGGCGAGATTCGCGAGCGCATCGACGAGCGGCTCGATAGTGCGCAGCTCGCCCGCGTGGCGCGTGGTCCAATCGGCGAAGGCGAGCACGACCAGATCGAAGTCCGCTTCCATATCGTCGAGCCCGAGCCTGCGCGCCCACATGTAGAGATCCATGAGCAACGTGATGCCGTACTCGCCGAGCCGGCTAACTTCTTCGGGATCGGCGCGCCGGCTGTGCCCACTGATGTCATCGAGCTGTAGACCGGCGGTCAAGAACTGCTCGATCCCCGCGTGCAACTGTTGCGGGCTGACCTGATCGACCGGTGCCGGGTGGATCGCATCGTAGGCTTTGATGATCACCTCGACCGCGTCCTTGTAGCGGCGCCTCGCATCGGCCAGACTAACGCCGGATGAGTTTAGAGACGGGTGCATACCCTTAAATATAGCGGGTTTTCCGGTGTCTGCTACGTACGATCTCCACTCGCATACTAACTACTCCGACGGAACGTTGACGCCGCGCGATCTGGTCGCGCGCGCGCACGCGAACGGCGTCAGCGTGCTTGCCCTTACCGATCATGACGTGACCGACGGCATTGTCGAAGCGCGCGCGACGGCTGAGCAATTGGGCATGCGCCTGATTCCGGGCGTTGAGATATCCGCGACGTGGCAACGCGAGACGGTGCACATTCTCGGCTTGTGCATCGATCCGCAGAACGAATCGTTGCAACAGGCGTTGAACCGGCTGCGCGACTTTCGCGTGCGGCGCGCGCAGGAAATAGGACGGCGTTTGAGCAAGAAAAACATCGACGACGCTTATCGACATGCATGCTCGATCGCTCGCGGGCCGGTGATCTCGCGCACGCATTTCGCGCGCTTTCTCGTCTCGCAAGGGTATGTTGCGTCGATGGGGCAGGCATTTAAGCAATATCTCGCCCGCGGACGCGTGGCCTACGTGCCGGCCGAGTGGACATCGGTTGAGGAAGCGATTGCGTCGATACGCGGTGCCGGCGGTTTCGCCGTTCTCGCCCATCCGGCGCGCTACGATCTGACGTCAACCAAATTGCGGCGATTGTTGCGCGTGTTCAAGGAGTGCGGCGGCGCGGCGATCGAAGTCGTGTCCGGCAACCCGCCTCCCGCCGAGATCGCGCACATGACACAGCTCGCCGGCGAGCTTGGGCTGCTTGGATCGGCAGGCTCGGACTATCACGGGCCGGAAAATCCGTGGATCGATATCGGTAAGCTCGCGGCACTCCCGCCGGCGGTGCAGCCGGTGTGGGCTGTCTTTCCGTCCGAGTATACTTGCGCCCCCTCAACGTGACGGAACATAGACGGAATGGCGCAGTTCTTCCAGATACACCCCCAGAATCCGCAGCAGCGACTCGTCAAGCGCGCGGTCGAGATCGTCCGCGGCGGCGGTTTGATCGTTTACCCCACCGACTCGAGCTACGCGATCGGGTGCCACATCGGCGACAAATCGGCGATGGAGCGAATCCGGCGCATCCGCGCGCTCGACGATCGGCACAATTTCACGTTGGTTTGCCGCGATCTTTCGGAGGTGGCGCTTTACGCGCGACTCAGTAACTCCGATTACCGTATTTTGCGGGCATACACGCCCGGACCCTATACCTTTATATTGCCGGCGACGCGCGAAGTGCCGCGTCGCCTACAAAACCCGAGGCGCAAGACGATCGGGCTGCGTGTGCCCGATCACACGATCGCGCAGGCGTTACTCGCCGAATTGCGCGAACCCCTGATGAGCTGCACCCTGATACTTCCGAACGAAGAGTTGCCGCTCAACGATCCCGAAGAGATTCGTCAACGCCTCGAGCATCAGGTGGATCTCGTCATCGACGGGGGGAACTGCGGCCTGGAGCCGACAACCGTCGTCGTGCTGGAGGACGGCGTGGCGGAGATCGCTCGCCAGGGTCGCGGTGAGGCAGTCGGCCTCGAGTCGGCGTTGCGCGGTTAAGCCGCTGTCGACGCTCGTCTTTCGAGTCTTGCGGCGGATCGCTACGACAGCGATTGTCCCCGCGGGAGGCGCACCCTGATATACTGCCAAACGCGATGGGCGAATTAACTCTGCCTCAACAAATCGCTGCCGCGATACTCCCCATTCTTTTCGCTATTACCGTCCACGAAGTCGCGCACGGATGGGTGGCGAAATATTTGGGCGATCCGACCGCGCAGCGTCTCGGACGCCTCACGCTGAACCCGATCAAGCATATCGACCCGGTTGGTACCGTGCTGGTGCCGGCGATGCTGCTGATTCTGGGCTCGCTCGCGGGTCGTCCCTTCATCTTCGGATGGGCGAAGCCGGTGCCCGTGACCTGGGAGAACTTGCGCCGGCCGAAACGCGACATGGCGATTGTCGCCGCCGCCGGGCCATGGGCCAATCTAATGATGGCGATTGGTTGGGGCTTCGTGATCAAGGTGAGCACGCTGCTGCCCCTTGGGGCGGCGTGGGTTGCAGCGCCGCTGAGTTACATGGGAGCGTGTGGCGTCGATATTAACATCGCGCTGATGGTTTTGAATCTCATTCCTCTGCCACCTCTCGATGGCGGGCGCGTTGCCCTCGGGCTGTTGCCCGGCCCGCTGGCGTGG
>JBGPCS010000093.1:0-8291 GCA_041481875.1 Sulfurifustaceae bacterium | reverse complement strand
GACGTAGCGCTCGAGAATCGAATCGAGCACCTCGTAGGGCGGCAGCGAATCCGTATCCTTCTGGTGCGGCGCAAGTTCGGCCGTCGGAGGACGATCGAATACCCGCCGCGGGATCACGGCCTCGCGACCGTTGCGCAGCGCGGCAAGCCGATAGACCAGCGTCTTCGGAACATCCTTGATCGCGGCAAAGCCGCCGGCCATGTCGCCGTACAGCGTAGCGTAGCCCACAGACATCTCGCTCTTGTTGCCGGTCGTCAACACCATCTTTCCGGTTTTGTTGGAAATCGCCATGAGCAGCACGCCGCGAACGCGCGCCTGAATGTTTTCCTCGGTGGTATCGGGCTTCAATCCCTTGAACTCTTCGCGCAACGAATCGAGGAACGTTTGAAACATCGGCTCTATCGGAATAATCCGATGCCGCACACCGAGCGCCTGCGCTTGCGAGCGCGCGTCCTCGACGCTCATATCAGCCGTATAGCGCGACGGCATCAACACCGCCTCCACCCGCTCGGCGCCGAGCGCGTCGACGGCGATACACAACGTGAGGGCGGAATCGATGCCGCCGGAAAGTCCGATCACGACGCCGGCGAATCGGTTCTTTTCGACATAGTCGCGCACACCGAGCACGAGCGCCGCGTAAACGCTCTCATCCGGCGCAAGCTCCGGCGCAATATCGCCCGATACGGGCTCTATCCGAGAAGCGACAGTGAAATCCACCGGGTAAACCCCTTCGATGAAAGCCGGCGTGCGCAGCACAAGCTTGCCCGTCGCGTCGAGCACGAACGAATCGCCGTCGAATACCAGTTCATCCTGGCCGCCGACGAGATTAAGATAAACGAACGGCACATCGTGCGTGCGCGCATAACGCTCGGCAATCGCGAGCCGTTCGCGTCCCTTGTTTCGATGGTATGGCGACCCGTTTATATTGACGATCAATCTCGCCCCCGCGGCGACCGACCGTTCGATCGGTCCCGGAAACCACATGTCCTCGCAAATGGTGAGACCGACGGGAACCGAGTTCACCTCGATCACGCACGGGTCGTTACCCGAGGCGAAATATCGACGCTCGTCGAATACACCGTAGTTCGGCAAATGATGTTTGCGGTACGTCGCATGCACCTCTCCTTTGCGCAGCAGCGACGCGGCGTTATACAGCTCGGCGCCGAACCGATGCGGGTGTCCCGCAATGATATCGATGCCGGAAACGGCTCGCGCGAGTTGGGCTAGGCCGTCGTTGGCGCGCGCGACCAGCTCGGCGCGAAACAGCAGATCTTCCGGAGGATAGCCGGTGACGGAAAGCTCGGGGAATACGACGAGATCCGCTTTGAGCTCATCGCGCGCGCGCGTGGCCTGCGCCGTCATCTTGCGTACGTTGCCGGATACGTCTCCGACCAGCAGATTCGACTGTGCGAGCGCTATGCGCAATCGCCCGCTCACTTAGCGTAGTACCTCGCGCATGCGTTTGCCGATCTCGGCCGGTGAACGGACTGTGTGCACACCGGCAGCCTCGAGCGCGCGGAATTTTTCATCCGCGGTACCCTTGCCACCCGCGATCACCGCGCCCGCGTGACCCATGCGCTTACCTTTCGGCGCGGTCACACCGGCGATGTACGCCACCACCGGCTTCGTCAGGTGCTGCTTAATGTACGCCGCCGCATCTTCCTCCGCCTGGCCGCCGATTTCGCCGACCATGACGATGCCCTTGGTTTGCGAATCGGATTGAAAGAGCTTCAAGCAATCCACAAAGTTGAGCCCCTGGATCGGATCGCCGCCGACGCCGATGCAGGTGCTCTGCCCGAGGCCTTCCTGCGTCGTTTGATGCACTGCTTCATACGTGAGCGTGCCCGAGCGCGATACGATTCCGACCGCGCCTGGCCTATGAATGAATCCGGGCATGATGCCCATCTTGCACTCGCCCGGGGTGATCACGCCCGGACAGTTCGGCCCGATCAGCACCGAGCCCGTGTACTTCGTGCGCAGCGCGAATTTCACGCTGAGCATGTCACGCACCGGAATTCCTTCGGTAATGCAAGCAATGACCTTAATCCCCGCGGCGGCCGCTTCCAAAATCGAATCGGCCGCGTACGCCGCCGGAACGTAGATCATCGTCGCTTCCGCACCGGCCTCCGCGACCGCCTCGCGCACCGTATTGAATACCGGAAGGTTCAAGTGCTTTTGTCCGCCCTTGCCCGGCGTAACCCCGCCGACCATCTTCGTCCCATAGGCGATCGCTTGCTCGGAATGGAACGTGCCTTGCTTACCGGTGAAACCTTGACAGATGACTCGGGTACTTTTATTGACGAGTACGCTCATTACTCCCTCTAATGTAAGGTGCGCCGCGCGCACCGTGTTATTCGAACCGCCACGGACGCGAAGGACGCAAAGGTTTTCCTAATGCTTTAATACATTCCTTGGCGTCCTTCGCGTCCGTGGCAGTTCGACAGACGATAAAATTACTTTGCCGCAGCGGCGACGACTTGTTCGGCGGCTTGCGTAAGACTGTCCGCCGCCATCACTTTAAGGCCGCTCGCCTTCAGCATTTCGCGGCCCTTCTCGACGTTCGTGCCTTCGAGCCGCACCACCACCGGTATGGCCACTTGAACTTCCTTGACCGCCTTGACGATGCCCTCGGCGATGAGATCGCATCGAACGATGCCGCCGAATATATTTATCAAGATCGCCTTCACTTTCGGATCGGAGAGAATGATTTTGAACGCCTCGGCGACGCGCTCCGGCGTCGCGCCGCCGCCGACGTCGAGGAAGTTCGCGGGCTGCCCGCCGTGCAGCTTGATGAGATCCATCGTCGCCATCGCCAGACCGGCGCCGTTGACCATGCAGCCGATGCTGCCGTCGAGCGCGACATAGCTCAGGTCGTGCGCGCGGGCGCGTGATTCCTTCGGGTCGTCCTGCGCGGCGTCGCGCAATTCGGCCAGCTCTTTACGCCGATAGAGTGCGTTGTCGTCGACTTGAATCTTGGCGTCGAGCACCAGCAGATCGCCGGCCTTCGTCACGACCAGCGGATTAATCTCGAGCAGCGACAGATCGCAGGCGATGTAAGCTTCGTAGAGCGCCGTCATCAGGCGCGTCAACTGTGCCGCTTGCTTGTCGTCGAAGCCAAGCGCGAAAGCGATCTCGCGACATTGATACGGCTGCAGCCCGACCGAAGGTTCCACCACAGTTCGCAAAATCTTCTCCGGGCGGTTAGCCGCGACCTCCTCGATGTCCATGCCGCCTTCGCTCGACGCGATGAAAATCAAGCGCTCCAGCGCGCGGTCCAGCAGACACGCCAGATAAATTTCCCGCGCAATCTCGCTCGGCGCTTCGACGTAGAGCCGCTCCACCGGCTGGCCGTTCGCGCCGGTTTGATGCGTGACGAGGCGCGTGCCGAGCAAGCTCTTCGCGACACGTTCCACTTCCTCGATACTCTTGACGAGCTTCACGCCTCCGGCTTTGCCGCGACCGCCCGCGTGCACCTGTGCCTTGACGACCCAGGCACCACCGCCGAGCGCTCTTGCCGCATCGACCGCCTCGCGCGCGGACGAAACCACCCGCCCGCTCGGCACCGGTACGCCGTATTTCGAGAGAACCGACTTCGCTTGGTATTCGTGCAGATTCATTCTTGTAGTGACGCGTCCTTTCGATGAGGCGCGGATTATCCTCGATTGATGCTTCTTATAATAGTCTTGGTCCGCGGATGAACGCAGATTATGATTGATAAACGCGGATGAAAATATAAATGGTCTGTTTTCTCTATCTGCGTTTATCGTCATTTATATCCGCGTTCATCTGCGGACGCAGTGGTCTTATATATCTGCGTCTATTTGCGGTTGCAGTAATATTGTCTTTCACTTAACCGCCACGACGTCCCAGCCGCCGCCGAGCGCTCGAATCAGCGCGACGCTCGCGGTAAAACGCTGGCTCAGAATGCCGAGTGCCGCGCGCTCGTTGTTATACGCCGCCGTCTGTGCGATGACGACGTTCAAGTAGCTCACCAACCCGGCGCGATATTGATTCGTCACCAAGCGCAGCGACTCGCGCGCCGCCTTGACCGCTTCGTCTTGCACCCGCGCTTCCTGATCGAGCAGGCGTAGCGCCGCCAGGTTGTCCTCGACTTCTTGAAAACCGGTCAAGACCGTCTGGCGATACGTCGCGACGGTTTCATCGTACGCCGCGACCGCAGCTTCGTTCTGCGCGCTGCGCAATCCGCCGTCGAACAGAGTTTGCGCGAGCGCCGCACCGACGGACCAGTAGCGGCTCGGCGCATCGAACCAGCGCGCCAAGCTCGCGCTTTGAAACCCGCCGGTGCCGGAAAGCGTAAACGCCGGGAAGTACGCCGCGCGCGCCACGCCGATCTGCGCGTTGGCCGCGGCGACGCGGCGCTCGGCGCTCGCGATATCCGGCCGGCGCTCGAGCAACTCCGAGGGCAGGCTGAGCGGCAGCGCCGGCAGGCGCGGCTCGAGCGGCGTCGCCGCGATGGAAAAATCCGCGGGCGCCTTGCCGACGAGTATCGCGATCGCGTGCTCGAGCTGTGCGCGCTGGATGGCGGCGTCGAGCACTTGCGCTTGCGCGGACTTGAGCTGTGCTTGCGCCTGCGTCACGTCCGCGCGTGGCACGACGCCGACGTCGTATTGGTTCTGCGTGAGCTGCAACGACTTGTCGTACCCGGCGACGGTGTCGGTGAGCAGCGCGATCTGCGCATCCTGGATGCGCAAGAGAAAATAAGCGCGCGCCAGCTCCCCCTGCGCCGAGAGGCGCGCCGCGCGCAAATCGCCGGCACTGGCTTGCGCGGTCGCGACGTTCGCTTCGACTGCACGCCGCACGCGCCCCCACAGATCCAATTCCCAGTTCGTGTCGAGCGCAGCGTTATAGTTAGTCCCGGTCGTTTGCGCACCGGTGACGCTGCGATTGCTCGACACCTTGCTGCGCGACACCGACGCATCCGCCGCAAGCGTCGGAAAGTAGGCCGCGCGCGCACTGCCGACCAGCGCGCGCGCTTGACGAAAGCGCGCCTCCGCAAGCTTGATGCTCTGATTCGACACGTCGACTTGCTCGGCGAGCGCGTTCAACGGCGCGTCGCCGAACACCTCCCACCACTTCTCCGGTGCCGCGTCGTCGCGCGGTTGCGCTTGCTTCCAATCCTGGGCCTCTTTGTATCCGGCCGGGACATCGACTGTCGGTCGCATGTAATCGGGCCCGACCGCGCACGCCGTGAGCAGCATCCCGACTAACGACCACGATGCCAACCGAATGACGCTCATGGCATCGGCGCCTGGAGCGACCGCGCCGTGGGGCGGCGCGACTTGCGCTGCCACCATAGGCGAAAGCGATCGAGATAGACGTAAACCACCGGCGTGGTGTAGAGCGTCAGCAATTGGCTGACGACCAATCCGCCGATGACGGCGACGCCTAGCGGCCGGCGCAGCTCCGCGCCATAGCCGAAGCCGACCGCGAGCGGAACCGCGCCGAGGATCGCCGCCATCGTGGTCATCATGATCGGGCGAAACCGCATCAAGCACGCCTGATAGATCGCGTCGCGTGCGCTCAGGTGGTGGCGGCGTTCGGCGTCGAGGGCGAAATCGATCATCAGAATGGCGTTCTTCTTCACGATGCCGATCAGCAAAAACACGCCGATCAAAGCGATGATGCTGAAATCGATCTTCAGCGCCCACAGCGTGAGCAACGCGCCGACTCCGGCCGACGGCAGCGTCGAAAGAATCGTGATGGGGTGGATGTAGCTTTCGTACAGCACGCCGAGCACGATATAAATCGTCAACAACGCGGCCAGGATCAGCCACGGCTGGCTGCTCAGCGAATCCTGGAATGCGCGCGCGGTGCCCTGGAAGCTCGCGCGAACCGTATTGGGTACGCCGATGCGCAGTAACGCGTCGTCGACCACGCGCGTCGCCTCGGAGAGCGACACGTTCTCGGCGAGATTGAACGAGATCGTGGAAGCGACGAACAAGCCCTGATGCTGCACGCCAAGCGGCGTATTCGTCGCGGTGTAGCGCGCGATCGCCGACAATGGGACTTGCGCGCCGTTGGGAGCGCTGATGGTGATGTTGTCGAGCGTCTCCGGCGACTGCCAATATTGCGGCGCCGCTTCCATCACGACACGGTACTGATTGAGCGGAGCGTAGATCGTCGACACCTGGCGCTGGCCGAAGGCGTCGTTCAACGTCGCGTCGATCAGCCGCGGTGTGATGCCTAGCCGCGCCGCGGTGTCGCGATCGGTCACCAGCGACGTTTGTAAACCCTTGTCCTGCTGGTCGGTGTTGACGTCTTCGAGCTCGGGCAACTGCGCCAGCGCGCGCCGGATGCGCGGCTCCCAAAGGCGCAGCTCGGCGAGATCGTCGGCTTGCAGGGTGTATTGATACTGCGCGTTGCTCTGGCGCCCGCCGATACGGATGTCCTGCACCGGATTCAAGAATAAATTCGCGCCCGGCTCTTTCGACAGTTTGACACGCAAACGCGCAATCACCTGTTCGGCGGACGGGCGTTGCGACAGCGGCTTCAGCGCCACGAACATGGAGCCGCTGTTGCGCTGCGCGCCGCCGGTAAAGCCGACGACGCTCTCGACCGCGGGGTCGGCGCGTACGATGTCGATGAAGTTGGCGAGCTTCTGCCGCATCGCTTGAAACGAAATGCTCTGATCCGCTTGGATATAGCCGATGACACGGCCGGTATCCTGTTGCGGGAAGAAACCCTTGGGCACGGCGCGGTAAAGGTAAACGTTCAAGCCGACGGTAACGGCCAGCAACAGCATCATGACGACGCCGTGGCGCAGTGCCCAGCCGAGGCTCGTTTCGTACGCACGCAACAGCCGCGCGAACGCGTCTTTACTCCAGCGTTGCAACCGCCCGTGCGCGCCCGGCGTCTCCGGGCGTAGCAGGCGCGCGCACATCATCGGCGTCGTCGTGAGCGATATGACGAGCGAAACCAGGATGGCGACGGACAACGTCACCCCGAACACGCGGAAGTAGCGCCCAACGATGCCGCCCATGAGCAGCAGCGGTATGAACACGGCGATCAGCGACAAGCTCATCGACAGTACCGTGAACCCGACCTCGCGCGCCCCTTGCAGCGCCGCTTGTAGCCGCGGCACCCCGGCGTCGATGTGGCGCCGGATATTCTCGACGACCACGATCGCGTCATCGACCACGAAGCCGGTCGCGACCGTGAGCGCCATCAGCGAAATGTTGTCGAGACTGTAGCCGCAAAGGTACATGACCGCGAAGGTCCCGATGAGCGAAACCGGCACCGCCACGATCGGAATCAGCGTCGCGCGCAAATCATGCAGAAAGAACAGCACGACGAGGACGACCAGCAACACCGAGATCGTCAACGCGGCCTCGACGTGGTGCAGCGAGGAACGGATGGTTGCGGTGCGCTCCATCGTGACTTCGACGTCGATCGCCGCCGGAATCGACGCGCGCAACGAGGGCAAAAGCTCCGTCACGCGATCGACCGTATCGATGATGTTGGCGTTCGGCTGGCGGCTGATGATGACCAGCACCGACGGCTTGCCGTTCTTCGAGCCGGCGTTGCGCAGGTCCTGCACCGAGTCGACGACGTCCGCGACGTCGGACAGCCGCACCGCCGCGCCGTTGCGATACGCCACGATCAGCGGCAGGTATTCCGCGGCGGTCTTGGCCTGATCGTTGGCGTAAATCTGCCAATGACGCTCGTCTTGTTCGATCGCGCCTTTAGGCCGGTTCGCATTGGTCGCCGCGATCGCCGTGCGCACGTCCTCGAAACCGATGCCGTACTTGTTCAGCACTTGCGGGTTCAATTCCACACGCACCGCCGGCAGCGAGCTGCCACCGATCTGCACCTGCCCGACGCCTTCCATCTGCGACAACTTCTGCGCGATGACGGTCGAGGCGGCGTCGTACATCTGCCCCTGCGTCATCGTGTCGGACGTGAGCGCGAGAATCATGATCGGCGCGTCGGCCGGATTCACTTTGCGGTAGGTCGGATTGCTCGGCAGCCCCGAAGGTAGCAGCGTGCGCGCCGCGTTGATCGCCGCTTGCACGTCGCGCGCGGCGCCGTCGATATCGCGGTCGAGATCGAACTGCAGTGTCACGCGCGCCGAGCCGAGCGAGCTCGAGGACGTCATCTCGGTGACGCCGGCGATGCGCCCGAGCGAACGCTCGAGCGGCGTCGCCACCGTTGCCGCCATCGTCTCCGGGCTCGCACCCGGCAATTGCGCCTGCACCGAGATCGTCGGGAAATCGACCTGCGGCAGCGGCGATACCGGCAACAGGCGAAACGCGATCGCGCCGGCGAGCGCT
>JBGPCS010000092.1:0-8295 GCA_041481875.1 Sulfurifustaceae bacterium | reverse complement strand
CGGCGAGCACGGCCGCGGCTTCTCGGTCGTCGCGCAAGAAGTGCGCCGCCTGAGTCAACGCTCGCATGAATTCAGCGACCGCATTCGCCAACACTTGAAGGCGGTGAAAGTCGGTCTACATAAGACGTATGGCGACATGCGCAATTTGTCGGCCGCCGATATGGAGCACGCGCTGCAGATCAAGGACGACGTGATTACGCTGACACATTCGCTGGAAGATAAGAATCGCGAAGTCGCCGAGACCGTCGGGCGCATCAACACCATCAGCCGCGAAATCGCGCAAGACGTGACCAACGTAGTGATGTCGCTTCAGTTTCACGATATCACCAGCCAGAAACTCAAGGGGATGCTCGAGCCGATGGACGATCTGCGGCGCACGCTATTCCACTTGATGCAGGAAACGATGGCCACAGGGAAAAACCTGTTGCCGCAAAAGGAGTCGATGGCCGCCCTCACTAAAGCGGAGGAGTCGGCCGACGCGCAAACCGTTACCAGCGACGCCGCGCTACGCAAGCTGCGCGCCGTCGGTGCACCGATCAACGGTCCGTCCGTGGAATTGTTTTGACACGGAAGGAGGAGAGTGATGGCGACAATCATGACAGTAGATGACACCGCGTCCATGCGGCAGATGATCAGTTTCACGCTGAATAGCGTGGGCTACGAGGTGATACAAGCGGGCGATGGCGCGGAAGCGCTCAAACTTGCGAAGGATCGCAAAGTCGATCTTGTCATCGCGGATCTCAACATGCCGAACATGGACGGCATCGCGCTGGTCAAGTCGTTGCGCGCGCTCGACACGTACAAGTTCGTGCCGATTCTCATGCTCACGACCGAGTCGCAGGCGGACAAGCGCGATCAAGGCAAGACCGCCGGCGCGACTGGCTGGATCGTCAAACCCTTCAACCCGGAACAACTCGTCAACGTCGTACGCAAGGTACTGGGGTAGGCCGTGGCTATCGACCTACGTCGCTTTCACTCGACGTTCTTTGAAGAGAGTCTCGAGGGTATCGCCGCCATGGAGGCGGAGCTGCTCGAGATGGAACGGCTATTGCTGCGTAGCAACGGCCGTCCCGTCGACTTCGACCCCGAACGCTTGAATCACATCTTTCGCGCCGCGCATTCGATCAAGGGCGGCAGCGGCACGTTCGGATTCAACCAAATCGCGGAGTTTTCGCATGGGCTCGAGTCATTGCTCGATGAGGCGCGTTCCGGCCGGCGCACGATCGACGCGGAGATCGCCAGCTTGCTGCTGCGGGCGGTCGATTGTTTGCGCGGCTTGATCGATGCGGCTCGACGCGACGCTCCGATCCCCGCGAGCACCGAGGCGTTGCGCGCCGAGCTCGAGCGCGCGCAAACGACGCCGTCTCGCTCCGCCACGCGCGCCGAACCCGCGCGGACCGCGGAGGGCGGTTGGCGCGTTCGCTTTCGACCGCATGATCGATTTTTTCACTCGGGCAACGATCCGCTGCGTATCTTGCGCGCGCTTGCCGAACTCGGCGGCATTACTGTCAGCGCCGATTTGTCGCGCGTGCCCGACTGGAGCGCGTTCGACGCGGTCCAAAGTTATTTGGGTTGGGAGATCGCTCTACCGAAATCGGTATCGCGGGAGAGCATTGACGAGGTCTTCGCCTGGGTGATCGGCGATTGCGATCTCGATATCGAGGCGCTCGCTACCGCGGAAGCCGCACCATTGGTCTCGGTGCCGCTCGATATCCCCGCGAAAGTCGACGACAAATCTGCTTCATCGATCCGGGTAGCAACCGCCAAAGTGGACGGCTTGGTTGATATCGTCGGCGAGCTGGTGATAACGGAGACCATGCTCAGTCAGCTGGTCGAGGGGTTTGTCCCGGAGCGGCTGTCGCGCCTGCAGGCGGGCATCGCCCAGCTCGAGCGGCATACGCGCGATTTACAGGACGCGGTGCTCGGAATCCGCATGCTGCCGATCGGCTTCGTGTTCGGCCGGCTGCCCAGGCTCGCGCGCGACATCGCAGCGACGCTCGGTAAGCGCGTCGAGCTCGAGATCAGCGGCGAGCGCACCGAGCTCGACAAAACTATCATCGAGCGCGTCAGCGATCCGTTGATACATCTCGTGCGTAACAGTATCGATCACGGCATCGAACCTTCCGACGAACGCGTAAAAGCCGGCAAGCCGGCGCACGGCACTATCAGGCTCACGGCGTATCACAAGGCCGGCAGCGTGGTCATCGAAGCGGAAGACGACGGACGCGGTTTGAATCGCGAGCGCATTCTGAAGAAGGCGCGTGAGCGCGGGCTGGTGCCGCCGGAAGTGCACCTGGATTCGGCGCAGATCGATGAGCTGATCTTCTTGCCCGGGTTTTCCACGGCGGAAACCGTGAACGATGTATCCGGGCGCGGTGTCGGACTCGACGTGGTACGTAACAATATCCGCAGCCTCGGTGGCGGCGTCGAAGTCACGTCCACGGCGGGAAAGGGAACGCGCTTCAGCATTCGCTTGCCCCTCACGCTCGCCATCGTCGATGGCATGAGCCTGAAAGTCGGCCCGGAAGTATACATTTTGCCGCTCGCGTGGATCGCGGAAACGTTGCGGTTGCAACCCGATCGCGTCAGCCAACCGGCGGGTGGCCCCGAAATCGTCGCGGTGCGCGGCGACTATCTGCCGCTGTTGCGGCTCGACCGCCTCTTCAACGTGCGCGCTCGCGCCACGGCGCTGAACGAAGGGATCGTCGTCATCGTCGAGGCGGACGGCAAGCGTGCAGGACTCTTCGTCGATGAGCTGCTCGACCAACAGCAGGTGGTGTTGAAAAGTTTGGAGCCGCATTGCCAACGGCTCGAAGGCATCTCCGCGGCGACAATCCTCGGCGACGGCACCGTGGCACTCATTCTCGACGCCGGGAGTCTGGTGCGACAGGCACACAATCCGATTTTCGCCATGGCCGCATCCGCGGCAATCGTTCAATCATCGGGCGCGACGCCGCCCGCGTTACATTAAGAGGGTCCAATGCACGAGACAACGGTCATTACGGGAGCAGCGCTAACGCCGGACGCGGAACAGTATCTGACATTTCGTCTTGACGGCCTCGACTACGGAATCCCGATCCAACAAGTGCAGGAGATCCGCGGTTGGACGCGCGTCACGCCGCTTCCCAACTCGCCGCGGTACATCAAAGGCGTGCTGAATCTGCGCGGGACGATAGTTCCGATCATCGACTTGCGGTTGCGCTTCAATTTGAGCGAAGGCACGTACGATGCGTGTACCGTGATCGTCGTCGTGAACGTGGGTGGGCGCCTCGCCGGGCTCGTGGTGGATGCCGTGAGCGACGTGATCAATCTCGCGCCCGAGCAGCGGCGCAGCGCCCCGGAGTTCGAGGGGCACGCGAATCGCCAGTTCATCCAAGGCCTCACGCAGGTGGAAGAGAAGTTACTGGTGCTAATCGACGTAGACAAACTCGTGAATCAAGAAGCGCTCGCGCAAGCGGCGGACGCGGCCGCTTGGGCGGCCGATACCGCGATTGCGGGAACCCACAAAGAAAACCACGCGCGGAAACGGACTACGGCTTCGAACCAAGCTGCTGATCGCCATCGGCGTCGTCTATCTGACGTTAGTCATCGGAGGCGCCGTCGCGTTCTACAACATGGAGCGGATGGTGCAATTCGGCGAGGATGGGCGCGCACGCCTTCTGCAAGCGGGCGGGCGCATCACTATCGAGGAAGCGCTCGGCGGCTACGAGCAGGAATACGCGAAGATTCGCGACACCTATCGCTACACGCGGATTTTGACCGTGGTGATGTCGCTGGTGGCGCTGGTCGCAATGTTCGGCATCGCGCTCTATTTGAATCGAGTGGTGAGTCGGCCGATCCGGCGGCTGCAGACCGACCTCAAGCGTGTGAGCGAAGGCGATCTCACGGTTTCGATCGACATCGGCACGAATCAGCAGGACGAAATCGCGGAGCTCGCGGGCCTTCTACGGGTGACGACCGAGCGGTTGGCCGACAGCCTGAAGCGGGTGACCGCGGCGGCGGAGAGCGTCTACAGCGGTTCGCAGCAGCTAAGCGGCGCGAGCGAGCAACTATCCGCTTCGGCGCAGGCGCAAGCGAGCTCGCTCGAAGAAACCGCTGCGTCCATGGAGGAGATGACGAGCACGGTGAAGCACAACGCCGACAACGCGCTGCAAGTGGACAAGCTGGCGGCGGAATCCGCCGAAGCGGCGAGCGAAAGCGTGACCATGGCAACATCGCTACAGCGGTCCATGGATTTGATCAACGCCAGTAGCAGCAAGATCGCCGATATCATCAGCGTCATCGACGAGATCGCCTTCCAGACGAATCTATTGGCGCTAAACGCCGCGGTCGAAGCCGCGCGCGCCGGCGAGCATGGGCGCGGGTTTGCCGTCGTGGCCGCCGAAGTTCGCAGCCTCGCACAGCGAAGTGCTCAGGCCGCGAAGGAAATTAAGACCTTGATCACCGACAGCGTGGAGAAGGTGGGAGATGGTGCGCATCTGGTGGGGATCACCGGCACCAAGCTCGAAGGGATCGTCGCGAAGGTGCGCAGCGTCGCGGAGCTCGTTTCGGAGATCAACACCTCCAGCCAGGAGCAAGCGTCCGGCATCGAACAAGTGAACCGCGCGATCGTGCACATGGACGGATCGACACAGGCGACCGCGGCGCAAGCGGAGGAACTGACGGGCACGAGCCAGTCGCTCGCCTCGCAGGCGGAGCACCTGCGTCGCCTGGTCGCGCAGTTCAAGTTTAGCGGCGGTTCCGTCACGACCGCGCCGGCGCCGGCGCCGGTGAAGTCCGCGCCCGTCTCGGTGGCGCGAGCCGTCGCGGCCGAGGCGACAAAGCCATCCGTACCCGTCGGCGACGCTAAAGTGCAGGTACTGCGCCCGCGCAAAGCCGCCGGGGCGAACGATGACTGGACCGAGTTTTAAATCGACTTGCAATGAGCCATTGCCGGAAGCGCAAGCATGTCCTCCGCATCACCGTCTCAATATACGCTCGGCCAGCCGGCAATTAAGCTGACGGAGGCAGAGTTCCAGCAGCTGCGCGTCCTTATCCACGTCCACACCGGCATCGCTCTTTCGGAGCACAAGCGTGCGCTTGTTTACGCGCGTCTCGCGAAGCGCTTGCGACACCACCGGCTCGATCGCTTCGCCGACTACTACACACTCCTCACCGAGCAAGATCCGCAAGGCGAGGAGCTGATAGAGATGATCAATTGCATCACCACGAACAAGACGGACTTCTTTCGCGAGCCGCACCACTTTCGCTTTCTCACCGAGCGCGTCTTTGTGGATCTCCGTGCGCGACCGCCAAGTGGATCGCGCCGCCTACGCTTCTGGAGCGCCGGTACGGCGTCGGGTGAGGAGGCGTACACGCTCGGCATTACCGTACGCGAGGCATTTCCGGCGCACGAGTCTTGGGATATTCGCGTGCTGGCGACCGACATCGATACCCACGTGCTGGCGCACGCGGAGGCCGGAGAATATTCGCTCGAGCAGGCGACGCGTGTTCCCGACCCGCTGTTGCGCCGCTACTTTTATCAAGGCGAAGGGGCAAACGCCGGGCGCGTGCAAGTCAAACAGGCGCTGAAAGACCTCATTCGTTTCCGGCGCCTCAATCTGATGGACGATCCGTGGCCGATGCGCGGGCTGTTCGACGCGATTTTTTGTCGCAACGTGATTATCTACTTCGATCGCCCCACGCAGCGCCGACTCATTGAACGCTTCACGCAGTTACTCAACCCGGGGGGTTATCTATTTCTCGGCCATTCGGAGTCCTTGATCGACGCAGGAAGCAAGCTACGCCACATGAGTCAGAGCGTATATCAACACCAGGAGAGGGCTTGAGAATGGCGGCACCGTTGAGACCGCGCGGCAACCAATCACCGGTCGGCGGGGCAGACACGCCGCAGGTCACGATCCATATCGGCGGCCTACGATCGAGTCGCGAACCGCTGGTGATCGACACCGTCCTCGGTTCTTGCATCGCCGCTTGCCTGTTCGACCCGGAAGCGAAGATCGGCGGCATGAACCATTTCATGCTTCCCGAAGGCATCGATCCCGCCAATCCGAACAGCGCGCGCTATGGCGTATACGCCATGGAGCTGCTGATCAGCGATCTCATGAAACTTGGCGCGGGCCGGAAGAATTTCCGCGCCAAGGTATTCGGCGGCGGTCATGTGCTGAAGATCCGGGAAAGCGCGAGCGGTGTTCCGAAGCGCAACATCGAGTTCGTCAAGAAATTTCTTGAGCACGAACAAATCCCGATCCTGAAAGAGGACGTCGGCGGGTATCAACCGCGGCGCGTCCTGTTTCACACCGACACCAGCCGCGTATTCGTGAAATATCTCGGTCAGCAAGAGGCGCAGCGCACCGCGGAGGAAGAAATGGTCTACCTCATCAGCCTCAAGCGGCAGAAACTCGACGGCGACGTGGAGCTCTTCTGATGACGACCGCGCGCTCCGCCGAAGCTCCGCGCCGTCCGCGTACCGACGATACCGCCAGAAAAATTCGCGCGCTCGTCATCGACGACTCGGCGTTGATGCGCCAGCTCCTCGCGGCGATTTTGTCGGAAGACGACGGCATCGAGGTCGTTGGAACGGCGCCGGACCCCTACATCGCGCGAGAGAAGATTAAGCGTTTGCACCCGGATGTCTTGACGCTCGACGTGGAAATGCCGGGCATGGACGGTCTCAAGTTTCTCGAGAACCTTATGCGGCTACGGCCGATGCCGGTCGTGATGGTTTCGTCATTGACGCGCCACGGCGCGACCGCGACGCTGCGCGCGCTCGAATTGGGCGCGGTCGACGTGGTCGCCAAACCGCAAGGAGATCCACGGTCCTCCGTGTCGGCGTTGGCCGTGGAGCTTCGGGCGAAGGTGAGAGCCGCGGCACAGGCGCATTTGAGTCATGGCCCGCGTGTGGCGCCGCCAGCGCGCGCGCTCCCTGCGGTGTCCGGCGCGGCCGCGCGCTGTCAGCACGGGTTGATCGCTATAGGCGCTTCGACCGGCGGCACGCAAGCGATCGCGGAGATTCTGCAGCGACTACCGGCGACGATGCCGCCGATCGTCATCGTGCAGCACATGCCGCCGCGCTTCACCGCCTACTTTGCCGAACGGTTGAACGGTAATTGCGCGCTCGAAGTGCGCGAAGCATGCGACGGCGACGTGTTAAAGCCCGGGATCGCCTTGATTGCGCCCGGAGGCCAACAGACGGACATCGTCGGCGGATCGACCGTATCGAGCTACAAGGTAAGAGTCTATGACGGCGAGCCGGTCAATCTGCATCGGCCTTCGGTCGATGTGCTATTCGACTCGGCCGCGGCGGTGGCACACGCCAACGCCGTCGGCGTCATCCTCACGGGGATGGGGGGCGACGGCGCGCGCGGGTTGAGCGCCATGCGGCGGCGGCGGGCGCTCACGATCGCCCAAGACGAAGCGACCAGTTTGGTGTTCGGCATGCCGGAACGGGCGATACGCGAAGGCGGGGCGTGCGAAGTGTTGGCGCTCGATCGAATCGCGGAAAGACTCGTAGCCTGGGTCGGCGAACCTGAGTAGGCTACGTAGTTACGAAGTAATCGCAGGCATCCACGTCGTCCCTTTGCTGGTCGATTTCTGAAGCAGTAGCTCCAATTGCAGTAGCAACCTCCGGAGGATGCGACGAAAAGTTCGATGCGTCCGGCCGATGGTCGATCGCGAACGCAACGCTACTGGGGTTGACCACCTTGCTCGCCCAACCATCCGAAGAGTTCCGCGAAAGCTGTCTCGCGGACATCTTTGCGCGATAGGATCAGATCATGGAAGCCACCGGGAACCGCTCGCACCGTAACTTCCTTGCCTAGCCCCGGGCTCCAGCGCGCCATGTGACGCCAGTTGAGAACGATGTCGGATTCGTCCGAATGTATCGCCAGCACCGGACAACGGATCGCCAAACCCGCCTGCAATTGCGCTTGGGCCTTACGGACGGCGCGAACCCAACCGTAGTAGGTCGGGAACCCCTCGATCGGCTTTAGGCGCAGATCAAAATCCCACTCGCCCACGTAGTCTTTATGGATGCTCTTGGGGTAGACGGGCGATACGCTGCGCGGGTCGTTCAGGAAGGGGAACACGCGTCCGACTACCGCCGCAATCCACATAAGCAGACGGCGGGACGGCGTGACGTTGAATTGGAAGAACGGACTGTTCAGCCACAGCGCCCGAATTTGCTTGCGCCGTTCGCCCTCATGCGCATACAGCGCGCAGATGAGTCCGCCGGTCGAGTGGCCGGCAAGGACCACGGGCTGACCTATCACCAGTAGTGCTCTCGTAATATCCGCG
>JBGPCS010000091.1:0-8321 GCA_041481875.1 Sulfurifustaceae bacterium | reverse complement strand
TGCGAGTGGCGGCCGGGCTGGTCAAGCTCGGTGTCGATCCTGGATTTCGATGCGCGGTTCTGCTGCCGACGGGACCGGACTTCTTCACGACGTTTCTCGGCGTTCTCATCGCCGGCGGCGTGCCGGTGCCGCTCTACCCACCGGCGAACCTGCGCGACCTCTCCGGATACATCGAGCGCGAGCTGAAGATTCTTGCGAGTGCAAAGGCACGCATACTCGTTACCGATCCGTCGCTGCTGCCGGTGGGCAAGCTGCTTGAGGACCGAAGTCCATCCATGAGCGCGGTGTCGACCGCAGATTTGCAAGGCGATGTCAGCGTCGGCGTTGCACGCGTGCTGCCGGACGATTTGGCCATGATCCAGTATTCTTCCGGCAGCACCGGGGTTCCCAAGGGGGTCGCGCTTTCGCACCGAAGTCTGCTCGCCAACATGCGCGCGATCGGCGACGGACTCTCATTCGGTCCATCGGATATTCCCGTGAGCTGGCTGCCGCTATATCACGACATGGGATTGATCGGAGCCTGGCTAAGTCCGTTTCTGCACGGCTTGCAGGTCGTGATGATGTCGCCGCTGCAATTTTTGTCGCGGCCGCAGCGTTGGCTCTGGGCGTTTCATCGCTATCGCGGCACGATTTCTCCGGCGCCGAACTTCGCCTACGACCTGTGCGCGCGCAAAGTGCGGGACGAGGACATCGAAGGTCTCGATCTGTCCTCTTGGCGTTGCGCCATGAACGGATCGGAGCCGGTGCGCGCCGACACGATCGAACGCTTTTGCCGCCGTTTTGCGCGTTACGGTTTTCGGCGCGAGGCGATGATGCCGGTCTACGGACTCGCCGAAAACTCGGTCGCACTGACGTTTCCGCCGATCGGCCGCGGCCCGCGATTCGATCGAGTCGACGCGGAAATATTTTCCCGCGATGGCCGCGCGGAACCATCGCGAGACCCTAACGCACCGGTCTTCGCGTCGTGCGGTCGCCCGCTGCGCGGTCACGAGGTTCGCGTGCTCGACGCCGGCAGCGCGACCGACGCGGTCGAACCGGATCGCGTGCAAGGTCGCATCTTTTTCCGCGGTCCATCGAGCATGTCCGGGTACTTCGGCAGACCGGACGCGACCGCCGCGGTCCGTCGCGGAGAATGGATCGACAGCGGAGACCTCGGCTACCTCGTCGATGGCGAGCTTTACGTCACCGGTCGCATCAAGGATCTCGTGATCAAGGGCGGGCGCAAGTACCACCCGCAAGATATCGAGCAGGCCGCGCAAACCGTGGAGGGCGTACGCAAGGATTGCGTCGTCGCCTTCGCGGTGCCCGCCGAAACGGGCGGTGAAGCGATCGTCGTGCTGGCCGAGAGCAACAAGCGCGCCGAACGTCATGCGTTTCTCGAGACGGCCGTCGTTGCCGCGGTGCAGCGCCAGATCGGCACGCCGGCTGATCGTGTTCACGTGGTGCGGCCGGGATCATTGCCCAAGACGTCAAGCGGAAAGTTAAAGCGGCGCGAGAGCCGCACGATGTATCTCGAGGGCGCGTTCGACCGACATTCGCCGTCAAACCGCGCCGCGCTGGCCGGACTCGCGGCGCGGGCACTCCTCGCGCGCGCGGTCGCCGGCGCCCGACGCATCGGTCGATCGCTCCACGGTGTGTATTCGACGTGCACGGCCGCGGCCACGCTCGTGCCGGGATTGACCATCGTCTCGTTGCTTTGCCGCAGCGAGGCGGCAACGTGGAAAGGCTGTCGCTCGGTTCTGCGACTCGCGGCCGGTTTATCCGGGCTTCCGGTTCGCCGCAGCGGCGCGCCGATTCCCGCGACGGGCGCGATCTTGGTCAGCAACCACTCGAGCAATCTCGACTGGTTGGTTCTTACCCTCGCGCTCGAGCATCCGTTCCTGTTTACCGCCAAGGCTTCGGTGTTCTCGCTGCCCTTGATCGGTCCGATAGCCCGACGCCTCGGTCATATCGAGGTGCAGCGCCGCCAATTTTCCGGCCGCCGGCAGAGCTACCACGACGCGTTGGAAGCCGCGCAGCGAGGTCGACTGGTTCACTTCTTTCCGGAAGCCACGTTCACGCCTGCGAGCGGCCTGCGGCCGTTTCGACTCGGAGCGTTTCAACTCGCCGCGGAGTCGGGTTTGCCGATTATTCCGATCGCCATTCGCGGCACCCGCCAAGCTTTGCGCGACGGCCAGAAGTGGCTGGGACGAGCCAGTATCGAAGTGACGACGCTGCCGGCGATGGCCGCGCCGAAACGCGACTTGGGCGAGATCGCGCGTCTGCGCGACTCGGTTCGGGAACTGCTGGCGCGCACCGTCGGCGAACCCGTGCTCGACATTGTTACCGCCGCGCTACCGGCGGAAGCGGAGGCTGCATCATGACCGACGACAACGATATCACCATCCCGGGGCTGCCCGATCGCAGCATTCTCTTCGTTTCCGTCGTGACTCATGCGAGTCACCCGCTGCATGGAGTGGCGCGCCAACATCTGTACCCGGCGCCGGACTTGGATCTCGCCCATTACACCAAATGCATCGGGCCTTGGGTGCGGCGTTATTTCGTCGAACACGTCATCGATGGAACGACCGACCCGCTGCCTCAAGACCTGAGCCGCTACCGCGGCGTAGTGATCGGCTGCACCCTGCATTACTTCAATCCCGCGCGCGCGCCGTTCGCGCCGTGGCAGGACGATCTCATCAAGTTCGCGCGCAAGGTGATTGACGAACGGCTGCCGTTCTTCGGCTGCTGCGGCGGTGCTTACGCGGGCCACCTCGCGCTCGGCGGAAGTCTCGCGCCGAATGTGAAAGGTTCCGGCATCGACCCCACAGCCGAAGGCAGTCTCGTCATTCGCACGACGCCGATAACGCTGACCGAGGCGGGGCGCGCCGATCCGCTGTTTCGGAATTTTCCACCGCAGTTCGGCATGCACGGGATTCACTCCGACCATGTCGCGCAGCTGGCTCCCGGCTGCTGCGCTCTCGCTCACAGCGACGATATGCCCAATCAGGTCATCGCCTACGGCGAGCGCGTGCGCTTGCTGCCGGGGATGCATCCCGAGCTGTCGGACGAATTCGTGCGCCGAGGTGCGGCGCCGCTGGTCAACAGCGGCAAGTTCGGCACCAATCCCACGAATAGCGAGGGCATGTTCGCGTTGGTAGCTCGAATTTCGCCGACGCCGCACGCGAATAAACATCTGCTGGCGAATTTTCTCACTGAGTTCTGCGCCGCAAAATCGCCGGTCTCGTTTCAATCCGCAAGTGTGGAGGTCGCGTCATGACCGCTAACGTCGGGACGAGCATCCCCAACTGGTCGGGTCGCAGCACGCTCACGATCTCCATCGCTGCGCATCCGCGCCATCCGCTCCATGCGATTAATCGCCAACATCCGCGCGGTAGGTTCGTGTTGCTTGCAAAGATGACGCCGACGCCGCAGGCGAACAACGATCCGCCGGCGAACGTTCTGACGGAATTCTGCGCCACCCAACCTCAGGCCGCCCATTGAGTCGTTGGCTACACGCAAGGAGGCAACATGACCGAGCGCTTGAATCTGATGTCACCCGAGGTACACGCCGACCCGTATCCGTTCTATGCCGAGCTGCGGCGATCGACGCCGATCTGTCAGGTGGACCCGGGCGGCATCTGGGCGGTCAGCCGCTACGCCGATATCGTCACCGTCCTGAAGGATCCGAAGACGTTCTCCTCGATGGCGTGGACCCAACGGGTTAGTCCACCTTGGTTGAAACGCAACCCCCTCGCGGAATCGTTGTTCGTGTTGGATCCGCCGGCGCACACGCGGATGCGCGACTTGATTAATCCGGCGCTGAGCTACGATTCCGTCGACGGCCTGGAGCCGCGCATGCGCGCCGTCGCCAAGGAACTCGCCGCGCCGTTGCGCAATCGCCGCGACATCGAATTCATGTCCGAGTTTGCCATGCCAATGGCCGCGAGCGCGGTCGGCACCGTGCTCGGCCTATCGCCGGCGTTGTATCCCCGCTTCAAGCATTGGACCGCCAGCATCTTCAGTGTTTCGGCGAACCAGCACTCGCCGGAGCAGATCGCCAAGATTCAATCCGATCTCGCCGAAATGGAACACTACTTCCGCGAACATTTCGCGACGCTACGAAAGACCCCGACCGATGGTCTCGTCAGCCAGTTGTTGCGGGCAACGATCGACGGCAAGCCGCTGACCGAGGATCAGCTGATGAGCTTCATGTTCATCGTGCTCCCGGGAGGTCTCGAAACCACCTCGACCGTACTTGGCGACAGCATGATCATGCTGGCGAAGCACCCGGAGGTTCTGCGGCGCGTACGCGTCGATCATTCGCTGATACCGAAGCTCGTGGCGGAGGTGATGCGCTACGAGAGCACCGCGCATACGGTATTTCGGCGCGCGCTGCGATCGACGGAGATCGGCGGGACCACCATTCCCGAGGGAGCGATGGTGGTGTGCCTCCTCGGGTCGGCGAATCGTGATGAGCAGGTGTTCGTCAACGCGGACCGCTTCGACATCGATCGCGACAACAACCACCATCACGTGTCTTTCGGACACGGGGTGCACCACTGCGTGGGGATTTACCTCGGACGCATGAGCACGCGCGTCGCCCTCGAAACGCTGCTCCCGGATTTCGATGAGATCGCGATCGCAACGGGTGGCTTTCGCCGGCATCACGCGCTCAACGCGCGCGGGCCGATCACGCTGCCGCTGCTGGTGAAAACGCGAACACCCGCGCCGGTCGCGGCATCGATCGCCTAATCGCCGGGTGAACGTGACTTAAGGCGGTGCTTCATCTTTGCGTCACGAGGACTTTTCAGCATTACGGCTTGCACTGAGGAAGGAATTAGGGGAACGGAAATGTTTGCGACTTTGCAGCAAAGACAGACTTTGAGAAACACCGACGTAACCAAGAGACATACGTTGCTCGACCTGCTCGATCGACACATCGAGGGAAAACTGACGTTCATCGTCGACGGCTCGGCGGTCGTCGTGGGCCGCGGCGGCCTCGCCGCGGGCGGCAATATCGTGATTCGGGTGAACGACAGTCGGTTCTTCACGCGCGTCCTCGCCGCCGGAAATCTCGGTCTCGGGGAGGCTTACATGGCGCAAGAATTCGAAATCGTCGAGGGGAGTCTCGAGGAGTTCCTGATCCTCCTGCTGCGCAGCAGGCTCGATAAAAAAATCTCGAACGATCCGCTCGCGGCGCTGAAGATTCTGTGCATTCGGTTGCTCGACACGCTGCGCGGAAAGCAGAGCAACATCAAGCGTCACTACGACATCGGCGACGACCTGTTCGAATCGTTTCTCGATTCGACGCTTGCGTATTCGTGCGGCTACGCACGGCAGCCGAGCGAGGACGTCGAGACGCTGCAGGTCAACAAGTTCGAGCGCATCTGCCGGAAGTTGCGGCTGCAACCGGGCGAGCGCCTGCTCGACATCGGCTGCGGTTACGGCGGACTGCTGATACACGCCGCCAAACACCACGGCGTCACCGGCCTCGGCATCACGATCAGCCGGCACCATTGCGATCGAGGCAACCGCAATATCGCGAAGGCCGGCCTCGCCGACCGCGTCCAGATCCAATTCGAGGATCACATGAAGCTGAGCGGTAGCTTCGACAAGATGGTGAGCGTCGGCATGATGGAGCACGTGCCGCGGCGGGAATACCGGCCGTTCTTCAAGAATATCGCTCGCGTGCTCACGGCCCAGGGCTTCGGGCTGATCCACACCATCGGTTGTAATTCGTTTCGCAACGAACACGATCCGTTTATTCAGAAATATATCTTTCCGGGATCCAATCAACCCCGTCTCTCCGAGATAACCGAGAACCTCGAAAAAAACCGGCTTGCCATCCTCGACGTCGAAAACATGGTGCGCCACTACGCCGTTACCGGGCGCCGGTGGTTGGAGCGGTTTCGCGCAGCCACGCTGAACGCGGGTAAATACGACGGAACGTTTCGACGAATGTGGGAGTACTACCTGGCCTGCGGCATCGCCGCCATGACGGCCAGCGACACGGCGCTCTATCAAATCCTCTTCACCAAAGACTATACCGCGGAGCTGCCGCTACAACGCGTTTGATGCGTGGTGGCGGTACCGCCGTTGCGGCAGGCAAGTGCAATCGCTGTTGATCGGGATCGACCCGCGAGAGAGAACATGGCAACTGAAACCTTCAGTACATTATTGGCGATCGTAAAGGAGCGCGGTCCACACGAACCGAAAACGGCCCGGACGCTGGCGGATCTCGTGTCGCTTCTCGGCATGACCCTCGGTGGTATCGCGGTGTTCCTGCTAAGCGGCAACGTCGCGATCAAGGCGGCGGCGATGTTCATCTCCACCTGCGGATGTCTCGGCATATCGACGATCGCCCACACGGCGTCTCATTACACCGCCTTCCGCAAGAAGTGGCCGAACAGGTTTTTAACCTACTTTGGGTATCCTTTCTTCTTCGGCGTTTCGGCGAGCTATTGGTGGAATAAACATTGCGTCGTGCATCATCCGACGCCCAATCTGATCGGCAAGGACGATGACATCGATCTGTCGCCGTTTTTCGCGATCACCGACGATCGGTGGAACAAGGGGCCGTTTCGGTTCCTGCATCGGGTACAGTGGTTGCTCATCCCGGTTGCCTTGTCCTTCAACGAATTCAACATTCAGCGCTCGGGCTGGGTGTTTCTGATCAAGAAGCTGCGCGATCGCCACGAGCGCAAAGCCTCTCACTGGATCGATGTCGCCGCTCTGCTGTCGCACTGGGCAACGTGGGTGTTGTTGCCGATGCTGTTTTTTGCTCCGATCGACGTCATCGGCTTCTACGTGCTGCGCATGGCGCTCATGGGCTACGCCATGTTCATCGGCTTCGCTCCGGCGCACTTTCCACCGGAGGCGGAGGCCGCCGAGGCGGATCAGAAAACCGCGGATTTCATTTTACGCCAGACCGCGACGACGGTGAATTTTCGAACTGGGCGCTTTGGCGCTCTGTTGTGCGGAGGGGTCGAGTACCAAATCGAGCATCATTTGTTTCCGTGGATCCCACCCTACTATTACCCGGAGCTGAGCAAGACCGTGTCGGAATTCTGCCGGCAACACGGCTACCCCTATCGCACGTTAGGCTGGGGGGAAGGAACCTGGAAGTCTCTCGCCGTTTTTTACCGGCCCAAGCGCGTGCTCGCTCGACTCGATGAATGCATGGACGCGGCGAAGACTGCCGCCGATGCGAAAGTTTATCCTCGCTCGGATATTCCGCCTCCTTTCGTGACGGATAACATGACGGGCGATATGAAGACCGTCTCGACCGTAAGGTGCCAATGACAAGCCAACCGCCGTACCAGGAGAACCTATCCGAGCGATCATGCGCGATCCCGGCGCTCGATGGCCTGCCACTCGGCGCGACCCTGTTCGAACCGGTGACGCCGCGCGGACGAAAGGCCGTTCTGATCGCTTCGGCGACCGGCGTCAAGCGCGAACGGTATCGGCAGTTTGCGATGTTTCTCGCGAGTCGCGGCTGGTCTGCGATCACCTTCGACTATCGCGGTATCGGCGATTCGCGTACCGGTCATGTAAAAGCGCTTCCGCACACGATGTCCGAATGGGGCTCCAAGGACATCGCCGGCGTCATCGACTGGATCGAAAACAACTGGGCGCCTTCGAACCTCGTCGTGGTCGCCCACAGCGTCGGCGGCCAGGTTCTCCCGTTCGCGCCCAATCACGACCGGGTTCGCGCGCTGCTCACGATCGGCTGCCAGAAGGGCTACTGGAAGTTGTGGTCCGGTTTGGATCGGTATCGTTGTCTTGCGTTTTGGCTGTTGATGCCGATCCTAGTACGGGCGTTGGGCTACATGCCGATGGGCTTCGTGGATTGCGAAGACCTGCCGCCGCGAGTCGCGTTGGAGTGGTGCCGATGGGGATTGAATCACGACTTCGTCGACGAGAATGGTTTTTCGTTGAACCAACATCACGCCGCGTTCCGCGCGCCCATCCTCGCCTACAGTTTTGCGGACGATACGTATGCGCCGCGACGCGCCGTCGACAAGATACTGGAGTTTTATCGCGGCGCTGCGCGCGAGCACCGCCATATCGATGCGCGCCAACTCGGCGCAACGACGATCGGGCACTCCGGATTTTTCACCGATCCGGTCAGCGCGCCGCTATGGCATGATGCCTGCGAATGGTTGTCGCGGTCGAGCGCGCCGCTCGAGCGGCCCGACGACGCGAATTCGAGAACCATCGAATCAACCCGGTTCCACGACGCCGGCGTGCGCCGGATCGAGGTCTAAGCATGTCGAACATCGACGTTAGCGATTTCAAGATTCCCGCGACCGACGGATTCGCGCTGGGGGCGAGCCTGT
>JBGPCS010000090.1:0-8365 GCA_041481875.1 Sulfurifustaceae bacterium | reverse complement strand
GAGATTGCGCTGGTACCCGAGGGCGTTCTACTCCGGTCGCACCCGCACGTGAAGTGGTTATTATCTCGTTGAGACTGTAGAAAAAGTCTCCCCGCACGATAAACCAAGCTCCGGCTTTGCGGTCTTATGTTGCAACACCGCTTAGTCAGGAGACTGATGCATGGCGCGATACAAGGATTACAACTACGATCAATGTAAGCTCCTTCCCGTCAGTTCCGCCCAGCAGATCCTCCCCGGCACGTTCGAACACACACTCGATTACCTCATCGATCACGCGCTTGATCTGTCGATCTTCGATGCCCGCTATCGAAACGACACCACCGGTGCCCCGGCCTACGATCCCCGGATTCTGCTGAAGATCATTTTGTTCGCTTACTCGCGCGGGATCCTCTCCTCCCGGCGCATTGAGCGGCTGTGTCAGGAGAACGTGGTAATGATGGCGCTCAGTGCCGACACCCAGCCCGACTTCACGACGATTGCGGATTTCGTGGCCTCTGCTTCTGAAGAAATCGCGCGGCTGTTTCAAGAAGTGCTGCTGGTGTGCGATACGATGGGACTGCTCGGCAAGGCGTTCTTCGCCATCGATGGGTTGAAGCTCCCTTCCAATGCGGCGAAGGAATGGAGCGGAAAGAAAACCGATCTCAAGAAGAAACAACAGAAGATCGATAAGCTGATCCGTGCCTTGCTCGCCCGCCACCGTGAGACCGATGCCAGCGACACCGATAAACGCTCGGTGGATCGCGCGGAGAAATCCCTCGAACGCCTGCGCGCGAAGGCGCGCAAGATTAAGCGCTTTCTCGCCACCCACGAGGAGAACCGCGGGCCGAAGGGCACCATCCGCCAAAGCAACATCACCGATCCGCAGAGTGCCAAGATGAAGACCGGTCATGGCGTGATCCAGGGTTACACCGCGGTGGCGGCGGTGGATGGTAAGCATCAAATCATCGTGCACGGGCAGGCCCACGGCGAGGGCCAGGAACACGGGTTGCTGGAACCGACCATCGAGGGGCTGCGCGAGAACCTTAAGACGCTTGGCGAGGACGACGTATTAGCGAAAGCTACCCTCACCGCCGATGCCGGCTACGCGAGTGAAGCGAACATGAAGTATGTCTTTGAGGCAGGCATTGATGCCTACATCGCCGACACCCAGTTCCGCAAACGCGACCCGCGCTTTGCCGGGGCCGACCGTTATAAGGAACGTGCGCGAAAGGACAACGGGGCGGGGCGGTTATTCCGCCCCGAGAATTTCACCTACGACGAAACGGCGCGCACCTGTATCTGCCCGGCCGGCAAGCGTCTCTATAAGAACGGCGCCAACGTCACGATTCGGGGCTTCATCGGCATGAAGTTCACGGCGCCCAAGTCCGCTTGTTTGCCCTGCGCCCTGCGCGCGCAATGCTTGCGTGATCCCGCCAAAACGAAAGTACGCCAAGTCGTCTTCTTCAACGGCCGATCCGCCGGGGTGGGCGAAACCTTCACCGCGAAGATGAAGCGCAAGATCGACTCGGTGTTGGGCAAGCGCCTCTACCAGCGCCGCCTGGCGATTGCCGAGCCGCCGTTTGCCAATATCCGCTCCGCCAAGGGACTCGATCGGTTTACACTGCGAGGCAAAACCAAGGTTAACGGGCAGTGGTTGCTGTACTGCCTAGTGCACAATATCGGCAAGATTCAGCGTTATGGACCGGGGTTCGCGGGGAGTGGGTGATGACAACCACTACCCACACGAAGCCATAAGAAGAAAAAACAGAAACCCCGACCATCCGGGGTGACCTACCGATCGAACCAAAATCACAGTGGGTCTGGCATACTTCTCTAAAGGGGTTTTTCTACAGACTCGTTACGCAAGGGAAGTTAAAGCGGGTGTAACCGCGGACGGGCGCGCCAAGCCGGATGGAGTCGCGCAAACGAACGCTATTTCGTCGCATCGTTTCTCTTGGGAACCGCCGACGCCAACCGTATCATTAGCGCGTCTCGTCGCTAGCGAGCCGCGCATGCTGATCAACTGTGTTGTCTACCAAGAAGGTCGAGTACTGAAAGAGATCGATCCGCGCGAGATCTCCGACTACGTGAGCCGCTCGGAATGTTTCGTGTGGGTGGCGCTGCGCGACCCGAGCGAAACCGAGCTGCGCGAGATGCAGAAGGAATTCGGTTTACATGAGCTCGCCGTGGAGGACGCGCGACACGGTCATCAGCGCCCGAAGATCGAGGAGTACGGCGATTCCCTATTCGCGGTGCTGCATACCGTCGAGACGAACGGCGCGGGGGAGCTTTACACCGGCGAGCTCGACATCTTCGTCGGCCGCAACTACGTCTTGACCGCGCGTAATCATACCGAGCGCGGGTTTCAAGACGTGCGCAAACGTTCGGAGCGCGAGCCGGAGTTGCTGCGCCACGGCGCGAGCTACGTGCTGTATGCGCTCATGGACGCCGTCGTCGATCGCTATTTCCCGGTACTCGACGCGCTCGAAGTCGAGTTGGAGAGCATCGAGCGGCAGATCTTCGCGAATAAATCGCCGCGCGCGAACATCGAGGCGCTCTACGGCCTGAAGCAAAAATTGATGACGCTCAAGCATACCGTCGCGCCACTGCTGGAAGCCGTGGGTCGACTGTTCGGCGGGCGCGTGCCGCCATTGTGTGCCGGAATGTCCGACTATTTTCGCGACGTGTACGACCATCTGGTACGGCTCAATCAAACCGCCGACTCGATTCGTGAAATGCTCACGACGGCGATCTCGGTCAACCTATCGCTGATTACGCTTCAGGAGGGAGAAGTCACGAAGCGGTTGGCCGCTTATGGTGCCATGGTGGCGGTCCCAACCATGATCGGTGGGATATACGGGATGAACTTCCAGCACATGCCGGAGCTGCATTGGCAATTCGGCTACCCGCTCGCGCTTGCTCTCATGTTCGGCATCGACGCGTTGTTGTTCTGGCGCTTCCGCCGTGCCGGCTGGCTGTAGTCGCTAACCGCTGCGGTAGTTGTTTTTCAGATCAACGTAGTGCTCGGCGGAGAGCGCGAGCATGATCTTCTCCTCCGCCGTCAGGTCGCGAACCTTCTTCGCCGGACGCCCCACCCACAGACCGCCGTCGAGCTCCTTGCCCTCGGTCACCAGGCTGCCGGCGCCTAGCAGCGTGCCGGATCGCAGCACCGCGCGATCGAGCACGGTTGATCCCATGCCGATAAGGCACATGTTCTCGATCGTGCAGGCGTGCAGCGTGCACCGATGCCCGACGGTAATGTCGTCGCCGACGATCGTCGGGATGCCGGCCGGTGTGCCCGGGTAAGGACTAGTCACATGGATGACGGTGCCGTCCTGGATGCTCGTGCGCGCGCCGATGCGAATGTAATTGCCGTCGCCCCGGATCGAGCACATCGGCCACACCGAGCTGTCGGGGCCGATCACGACATCGCCGATGACAACCGCTGCGTCGTCGATGTAAGCGCTGGCGGCGACGGTCGGAGCAATATTCCGGTACGGTCGAAGCGGCATATTCGAATTCGAAGGGGGAACCTTTTGACCCATTGTGATCGCTGCCGCGGAGCACACGGGGGAGTCGACGACAATCAAAGAACCCCTCCGCGTCCTCCGCGGTAAAACAGACTTTCTCTAGCGCGTCGTTTGTGCGACCGCGGTTGCGACGGGTACGTCGTTCATCATGCGCATTCTCATCGGCTTCAGTAGCGCCAGCGCCATCACCGCCGCCACGATATTCATCGCCGCGGCGGCATAGAAAACCGTGTGCCAGCCGCCGCTCGCCGCGAGAATACTGGTGAACGGCACGAGCAGCGACGCCGTCCCCTTCGCGGTGTAGAGCAAGCCCGCATTGGTGGTCGCATAGCGCGAACCGTACGTGTCGCCGCAGGTCGACGGAAACAGGCTGTAGATCTCGCCCCACGCGAAGAACACCAGGCCGGTGAGTAGCACGAACGCGACCGGTTCTTGCCCGAATTGGCTCAGCAGCAGAATGCCGACTCCTTCGAGGAAGAACGCGAGGAACATGGTGTTCTCGCGTCCGAGCCAATCCGACACCCAGCCGAAGAACGGGCGTGTCAGGCCGTTCAGCACTCGATCGATCGACAAGGCAAAGGTCAGCGCCGGCAGCGTCAGCCCCAAAATACTGACGTCGATGTCGGCGATCTTGAAGTCCTTCGCGATCGGTGCGAGTTGCGCCGTCGCCATCAAACCACCTGCTGCCATCATGATGAACATCAGGTACATCACCCAGAAGACGGGCGTTTTTACCATCTGCGTCGGCGTGTAGTTCGCCACCTTCGCGGCCGCGAGCAGGCTCGTCTTCGGCACCGCGCGCAATTCGCCTTCCACGGGCGCGCGCAGCAGCCAGCCGAGAACGAAAACGACGAAGCCCTGGGCGATTCCGAAATAGAGGAACGTCATTTCATAGCCGCTTCCTTTAATCATGGAAGCGATGGGAATCACCGTCAGTGCCGACCCGGCGCCGAAGCCCATCGCCGTCAAACCGGCGGCGAGTCCGCGACGATCCGGGAACCATTTGAGCGCGTTACCGACGCACGTGCCGTAAACAGCCCCGGCACCGGTGCCGCCGATGGCGGCCGACAGGTACAGCAGAAAGAGCGAGTCCGCGTAGGCGTTCATCGCCCACGAAATACCGACCAACACGCCGCCGACCAGTGTCACGATCCGCGGGCCGAACCGGTCGACCAAGTACCCTTCCACCGGCACCAGCCAGGTTTCCGTGAGCACGAAAATCGTGAAGGCGACTTGGATCGCCGCTTTGCCCCATTGGAATTTGTCATTGATGGGATTGACGAACAACGTCCAGCCGTACTGCAGGTTGGCGATCATCGCCATGCATATGATGCCGATGATGAGCTGCCACCAGCGGCCAAGTTTCGGAATGTTCATCGCTACCCCTCAGGAAACGTGGTTGTGTTCAGGCATCGCGTTCACTCCTTCTTATGCATATTTCCCGGCGCGTTAACATCGAGCATCGGGAATCTCGACTTTCTTTTTTTGCGGAGCGAACCGGCTCGCGGATCGCCGAGGGTGTCGCCCCCCAGGTTGCGGATGTTGCCGATCCGTGCCGCGTGCACTGTATCAGCGCCCTTTTTGACGGGTCAAGGCAACACGAACAGAGGTGGTGTGTAAGGCTGTTCTACGCGGTCAAAGCGCCGATTTCCCGCGGCTTCTAGATACGAACGACAACACCCGCATTCGGCGAAATAATTCATTCCGCGTGCGTCTATGCTGGCTCGATTCGCGCGCGCCCCTTCGCTACCGCGAGAGTTTTGGCGAGCAACTCGACGCATGCGTAGACCGCGTCGATATGCGGCGTCGGTGTCTGCGTGAGTTTCCCCAGCTCCACCACCGCGCCGACCAACGCCTCGATCTCGATCGGCCGGCCGGTTTCGACGTCTTGCAGCATCGAGGTCTTATGTTTGCCGACGGCTTCGGCGCCGGCGATGCGTTTATCGAGCGAAATGCGAAACTGAACGCCGAGTTCATTCGCGATCGTCTGCGCTTCCGTCATCATCGCGGCGGCGAGCGCGCGCGTTGGCGCGAACCGGCAGATGTCGACCAGCGTCGCATGGCTGAGCGCGCTAATCGGGTTGAACGAGAGATTGCCCCAGAGCTTCAACCAAATTTCGCCGCGCAGGTCGCGCGAAACCGGCGCTTTGAAGCCGGCCTGCGTCAGCGTCTCCGAAAGTTTTTTCACGCGCGGCGTCTCGGCGCCGTCGATCTCGCCGAGCGAGAAGCGATTGCCCTCGATGTGACGAATCACGCCGGGTGCGGCGATCTCCGCCGCCGGATAAACCACGCAACCGATGACACGATCGATCTCGATGTTGGCCGCGACCACGCCGCCCGGATCGACCGACTCGATATTGCGTCCCTCGAATTCGCCGCCGTGCTTGCGGAAGTACCACCACGGGATACCGTTCTGCATCGTCACGACGATCGTGTCCGGCCGATACAGCGCGCGCAAATCCTTCGCGATCGGCGCGACCTGATGCGCCTTGAGCGCCAGCAGCACCGCGTCCTGCGTCCCGACTTCGCTCAGGTTCTGCGTCGCGCGCACGTTCTTGGCGACCTGCTCGGCGCCGTCCTCCATGACGAGTTTGAGGCCGTTTTTCTTGATCGCGTCTAGATGCGCGCCGCGGGCGATGAGAGTCACGTCATGCGCGGCGCCCGCTAGCTTTACGCCGAGGTAGCCGCCGATCGCACCCGCGCCGACGATGCAGATTCTCATGTGCAGCTCCTAGTAATATTGCGAAACCGCAGATAAACGCAGATAAGAACCGAAAACGCACTCCTATTAATTCCCTCTCCCTCCGGGAGAGGGCCAGGTCGCTCCTGCGCATCCTGCGCTCCCGCGGATCTTAGTGCGTCCTGCACGTCACCGGAGAGAGGGGAAATAAAGATGCTATCCGCGTTCATCTGCGGTTCCAAAACTCTTAAGTTATACAGCCCCAGGTTACTTGTACTCGTTGGCGAGCGTGCCGATACCGTCGATAACGACTTCAACCTTGGTCCCGCTCTTCATCGGCAATGCGCCAAGCGAGGTTCCGCAAGTAATAATGTCGCCGGGATACAGCGTCATGTCCTGCGAGATCAAGCTCACGAGCTGGCGCGGTTTGAACACCATGTCGCTCACCGGATAGTTCTGCCGCTCCTTGCCGTTGACGAGCGTACGCACGATAAGTTTCAAGGGATCTAGGCCAGTCGCGATCGCCGGGCCGAACACGCCGAAGGTGTCGTGGTTCTTGGCGCGGATCCATTGCTGGAAGGCCGGGTTCTTCTGGATAAGTTCGGTCGCGGTGACGTCGTTGACGCAGGTGTAGCCGAAAATGTACGCCTCCGCTTCGGCTTCGCTCACCGCCTTGCAGCGCTTGCCGATGACGACACCGAGCTCGCCTTCATAGACGACGCGGCCTTCGTACGACTTGGGCGCTTGAATAATCTCTCCGCTCGCGAGGAAACTGTTTGGCGCCTTGAAGAAGTAGAGCGGCTCGGCCGGTATCGGAATCTCGAGCTTCGCCGCGAGTGCGTGGAAGTTATTCCACAGGCCGATCATTTTCGTCGGCACGCACGGCGTTAGCAGCCGCAGCTCGCCTAGCGCGAGCGTCTGCCCGGTGGGTTGGGGAGAATCGTAAATATCGCCGTCGTGGACCCTAACCTGTCCGCCATTCATTGTGCCGAAGCCGATACGGTCGCCGTGCTCGAAGCGAATCCAGTGCGTCATGCGGCTTAGGACAGCCCCAGTTTCTGCGCGAGGCCGATGCGCTGCAACTTACCGGTGGCGCCTTTCGGTATCTCCGCCAGAAATAGAATCTTGCGCGGGACTTTGAAATCGGCCAAACGTTTTCCCGCGAACTCGCGCAAATCTTTTTCGGTCGCGGTTGTTCCTTCGCGCAGCACGATCGCCGCCGCCACCTCTTCGCCGAGCTTGTCGTGCGGCATCGCGAAGGTAACGACTTGTTGTACCGCCGGATGATCCATCAGCACGTCGTCGACCTCGCGCGGGGAAATTTTCTCGCCGCCGCGGTTGATGATCTCCTTCAAGCGGCCGGTGATCGAGAGATAGCCGTCGGCATCGATGACGCCCTGATCGCCGGTGCGGAACCAGCCGTTCGTGAACGCCTCGCCGTTCGCCTTGGGGTTGTTCTCGTATCCTTGGGTAACGTTCGCGCCGCGAATAACCACTTCGCCGGTCCGGTTCGGTCCGAGCACGCCGCCGCGCTCATCCATGATCGCGATCTCCGGACCGGCGGCGACGCCGACGGTGCCGGGCTTGCGCGGGCGCGGCGGCAACGGGTTGCTTGCCATCTGGTGGCTCGCTTCGGTCATGCCGTACGACTCGATGACCGGCGCATGAAAAATTTCTTCGAGCTCGCGAATGACTTGCGGCGGCAACGCCGAGGACGAGGAGCGGATGAAGCGCAGCGGATTCGCCGCGATGATCTCGCGCGAGCGCGCCGCGCGTCCGAGGATCGTCTGATGCATCGTCGGCACCGCGGTGTACCAGGTCGGGCGCGCATCCGTCATCCACGCGAAAAACTTGAGCGCGTTGAAGCCGGGCGTGCAGTAGACGCCGCCGCCCGCGGCAAGTGGCGCGAGCAAGCCCGCCATCAGTCCGTGAATGTGAAATAGCGGCATGATGTTGAGCCCGCGATCGCCCGCCGCGAGCCCGAGCGTACCGACGATGTTCGCCGCCGAGGCGCAGACGTTGCGCTGCATGAGCGGGACGATCTTCGGCCGCGACGTCGTGCCCGACGTATGCAGAATCAGCCCGATGTCTTCGGGCGCGGCGGGACCTCCCCGCGCCGGCGCCGCGCCGGCGCCGCTCCGCGCGGTGAGCGCGAAGCTGCCGGCCGGTCCGCCGG
>JBGPCS010000089.1:0-8368 GCA_041481875.1 Sulfurifustaceae bacterium | reverse complement strand
GTGTGTGGAATCGAGGTAAACACCATCCGCGCGGTCGCGCGCCGCTACGCATCTTCCAGGGCGTCGATGATTCTGTGGGGTATGGGAATATCGCAGCACGTGCACGGGACGGACAACGCGCGGTGTTTGATCGCGCTCGCGCTCGCAACCGGCCAGATCGGCCGCCCTGGCACCGGCTTACATCCGCTGCGCGGGCAGAACAATGTCCAAGGCGCATCGGACTCTGGCCTTATTCCGATGTTCTATCCCGACTATCAGCGCGTGGATAGTCCGCAAGCGCGGAGGCGATTCCAAGATCTTTGGGGAACGGAATTGGACGGTAAACCCGGGTTGACCGTGGTCGAGATCATGAACGCGGCGCGTAAAAAAGAAGTCCGCGCCATGTACATCATGGGCGAAAACCCGGCGATGTCGGATCCTGACGTCGATCATGCGCGCGAGGCGCTCGCGACGCTGGATCACCTCGTGGTGCAGGATATCTTTTTAACCGAGACGGCCTATCTCGCCGACGTGGTCTTGCCGGCGACCGCCTGGCCGGAAAAGGTCGGGACAGTCACGAATACGGATCGCATGGTGCAACTGGGGCGCAAGGCCATCGAGCCGCCGGGGCAAGCCAAAGAAGACTTCTGGATCATCAATCAAATGGCACGCCGCCTCGGCCTCGATTGGAGCTATGCGCACCCCCGTGACGTATTCGCCGAAATGCGTCGATGCATGGATTCGATCGCCGGCATAACGTGGGAGCGACTCGAGCACGAGTCGTCGGTCACGTACCCATGCGAGCACGAAGGCGACGCCGGCGAGCCGGTCGTGTTCACCGAGCGTTTCCCCACGGCGACCGGCCGAGGAAAGTTCGTGCCGGCGGATATTCTCCCCGCGGCGGAACAGCCGGACGAACAGTATCCGCTGGTGCTCATTACCGGGCGACAATTGGAACATTGGCACACCGGCGCGATCACGCGCCGCGCCTCGGTGCTGGATCATTTGGAGCCGGAACCGGTGGCGTCGCTCCATCCCGCGGATATGGAAGGTATCGCTGCAAAGCCGGGTGACATCGTGACTATCGAGTCGCGCCGCGGCAAGATCGCGCTCTATGCGCGTGTTGACGACGGCACGCCGCGCGGCGCTGTTTTTGTCCCATTCTGTTTTTATGAAGCCGCCGCGAACCTACTCACCAACCCGGCGCTCGATCCGTTCGGGAAGATTCCCGAGTTCAAATATTGTGCGGTGCGGGTGACGAAAGGTGGGCCCAGACCTGCCCAGTCCGGTTTCGGACGTGGACAGTCGCTTGACTGAAACGTCGATATTGAGGTCGCGTCCAAGCGAGAAAGTCATATTGCGGACGTGGCGCGGCCGGTAGTGGTTCCGCCGCCTCGAATGTCGCGTTCTGCCCGATCGAAGTCGCAGCTAACTACCCATCTGCCGCGGTCGAGGAGGACTTGGATCACCGCAAAACCGTCCCCGGCGGGCGCGAATTCCGTGCTCACTTTGCAAGCATACGTTCCTTCCAAGCGCACACCGGCATAAAGGCGTCCATCGCGGGGTAGGCTGAACTCGAATGTTTCACAGGCTGCGAAATCGTCGCGCACCGAGTTGGCGAAAGGCAACGGCGCGTGCAGCGCGGAAGCGTGCACCGAGCGAATTGAAGTCGGCCGGCGTCTGCCGGGCGGCGTTATCGTCGCTTCGGCGATGCAGGACAGGTGCTCGTCACCAGACAGGAATACGACATTTCTGATCTGTTTCTCGGCGATATAGGCGAGCAGGCGATGAAACGAAAACGGGTAGCCGTCCCACGCATCGGAGCGCAGTGCGCTCGCGGGGTGATTGTGCTGTGTCGCCCTTAGCCGGCGCGGCAGCAATATGGCAGGAGTGGCGATGAATTTGGGAACGTCGTCGTCTTGATCGCTCAACCCGCGGAGAATCCGCTCGAACTGAGCGTCGCTCATGATACGGGCGGTATCGATCGATGCCGCGGTACGCGGATCGCGCTCGGTGCGCGTGTCAGCGATGAAAAAGGGGAAGGCATCGATCTCAAAGGTATACCAAAGCGGTTCCTTCGAATCGCCGATCGGTTTTTCTCTAGGCGGGCCGCCGGCGCGCTGGAATCGCAGATAAAGCTCTCGGCTCAACTCGAGGTTCGGATCGGACTTCGTTCTCCAGGCTAACGGCTCCCAATTGTCCTCGATTTCATGATCATCCAGCATCATGTATGCCGGGAGTCGACGCAGTACGTTTCTCACTGCATGCATACGGAAAAAGGCATTGTACGGCCGCACGAAGCGGTCGAACTGATCGGTCGGATCGAACATTCCGGCGGTTGCATCTACGTATATCTGGTCTCCGATCAATATGAGAAATTGCGGTTTGGTTTTTTTCGAATCTGGTTCAAGACGAGACGCGAGACGTCGGTACGACGCTTCGGCAATTTCGTAATTGAGCATTCCTGCCGGGTACTGGCAACTTGCCAGCGCAAAAGTAATTCTAGGTGCGTCACGCCGACTTCTCGACCCCGGCGGTTTCGTTGCGCGGGGTGGCGTGGCTCCGCTGCTAATCTCCACCAGCCCGAGTTCTAGCTCTTCGGCCGACTGTGTTGCCAATAAGCTCTCGAGCGCTTCAGCGATTGCTTTGGGGATTCGCGACGCGCGTGCACGTTTCAAGTCATGAGATCGTTCCAAACCAGGTAAGGCTACCTCGAGCAGAAGATTCAACCCGACCGGGACTGCCGCAATGTCGTGTAATCGCAGATCAGCCAGAACTTGCGGATAGTCCGGAAACGAATCCAGCGCAAGGTCAGGAGAAGTATCGTACAGAAGTGCCACGAGCACGCCGTCGACACGCTCCCACCAGCTCGCTTTGGCTTGGAGGACGAACCAGCCGTAACTATCGCTCTCGATATGCGCGAGCCCGGTTACGTTCCTGACAACGTCGCGACTTCCGTTCCCATCAGCTGGCACAAACATGTTTCGCCCGCCTCCAGCGTCGCGTAGAACCGGAACAAAAGCCGCCAGGAACGCTTTGCCGAATACTGGATTCACCGCGCCTGAGATCGGAATGAACCCACCGTCGGCCAGATTCCGGTGACCGAGTCGAGGCCCTATCCACGGCAACTCAGCGACAAATCGCGTCTTGCTATTGACCATATACGAACCTGTCACTCCAAAAAGGAGAAAATCACTTTGAACACTTCGTTTGCGTGTTTTCCGATGAGCGAATCTTGATGTCCGAAACCAGCACATCGATGAGTCTTTATCCGGCAACCGGCCTGATCCCCGAGTATCGTTTGTACGCGCGCCAGCGTCGCCACGTCTGCCAGCCCATTGTCTTCCCCGTGTATGCTCAAGGTCGGAAAGATCCAGCGCTCCTTCAACGCCGGGATCGAGACGTATTCATTGCGCCCCGCGCGAGATGCAATGACTTGCATGCGTGTGAGATCGATCGCCTGCGACACGGTCTCGATGTTTATCGGGCCGAACAAGTCATCGATGTACTCGAGCACTTTCGCGTCGAGCAGCGTCTTGCCATCCTTATCCGCCAAATTGAAAGCGCGCCCGTATGTGGCATCCATGCGATGCCGGGTACCAACAAAGGGCGCACGGCGCCAGGGCGGCCAGGGGGGATTTTCGATATCGAAATCCTCTTCCGGGTAGGGTAGGGTGGCAAGCAAACGGTCAACCAACAGATCAACTAGGCTCGGATCGGATTTGGCACGAAAGGCATAGTCTCCGAGCGGCAAGTAACGGCGCAAATACTTCATCAAGTAGGCTCGGAAAATATTTCCCGAGCTCATGACCACGACCGGACCGATTTGGGACAAGACCGCCTTGTTGATCCACTTCGGCAGCGCTTCGCGCTCACGGAAAAACTTGCTACCCGGCTTGGGTGGCGCCAAGACCGCCATGCTGAACATTGCGGCGCCCATGCAATGCGCAACAATATCGAGTTTTCGTCCAGTGGTACGATGAATATAGTCGAATGCAGCGGGCAGATCGGCGAGCGCCGCATCCTCAAACGTCCAAGGGTGACATGCCGTGCGCATCCCGCTACTCGTGCGCAAATCTAAGATCCAGACGTCCCGGTTCCTCTCGCAGAAGTGCTGCGCTAGATTGGGCTTAACGGCGTGATGCGCGAATGTCGTACCGCTTGTGCTATATCCGTGAATCATCACAACAGGTAAGCCGTGCGCCTTTCTCGGATAGTAACGCGTAAGCCGCACATATACCGGGGTCCCGTCGGGTAACCGATCCACGTCGAGCTCGCTGATTTCCGGCTCGGGGAGTCCGGGTACCATGCCAGGTAAGCGTTGCGGTTCGCGTGGCGTCTCCGTGTCCGGTCTGCGGAAACTCCATGCGTGAATGGTCAACAGGACGCGACAAAGATACGCGAGCAAAGATACCGAATCGGCCAACATAGACGGTTGATCGCGGTGCTCAACCACACGCAACAACGGTGCGCCTTGCTGAGCGAGATATCTCGTATCGAGCTTGAGTACCGGGGACGATTTTTGGCGTGTGATATGCGTGCGCCTCAACGCCCACGTCGATCGCTGCTTCGCTAGACCCGGGAAAGCAAGAAGCGCCATCTCGGTTAGCTGGCGCCAGGGGTTCGATCGCCGGCTGTAAGTAATCCGTTTGATTCCCCGTATTTCGCCGTTCGGCATGTTCTGAAAAATTGCGGCGATGGCGTTGCCTTCTGTCGGAAACTGCGACGGTCGAGCAACTGTTAAGTGGTACTCGATCAGCCGCGCTTCACCGGCTCGCGATGCCAACTCGCGCATTTGACGGTATCGCTCGCGCAGGCTTGGATCGTTTTCCGAATTGATCGAACCCAATATTCTCTTCCGGCCGCGTCCCTGCCATCTTTCGACGATCCACTGCCACGAGTCTCGCATACCACGGTTGAGCAACCATGCCCATAGCGCTCTGTTGATGCGCTCGCTTGGGGTCGACATCTCGCGCGACAGGACGGTCAAATGTCCGGTGATCGGCGCCCGTAATTGCACGATATCTTCCTGGCTTACGACCGACTGTGTTTCCTCTCGCTTCCAATGCTCCGGTTCTCCCTTTTCTCGCCATTCCGTCCATTCATTTTCCCTGAAGAGGCGCAATTCCCCCCGACCAACCGCAATCGTGCGCGGCATGAGCTCACCGTTCTTAGGGAACAGGAGGTCCGCCAAAGACACTTTTTCAAATTGCAGAGTGAGTTCGATCACGCAAGAGATCGCCTCTCCGTTATTTTGCAGCACCACCTTGCCGGACATTCGCTCGACGAATTCCACGACGGTAGGGCGGGGCGGTTCGCGCTCGAACGGCTCGCGGAATAGCGGCCGTTCTACTTCGATGGGCATCTGATCTTTCGGGGCGCCGAAGCGCCATTCCTCGCAAAGTTTTTCGATCGCATACAACGCCAGGGCGGCGATTGTCAGTGCGGGGTTGATTCCCAACGAAGTCGGCACAATCGCGCCATCCAATATGACCAGGCCTGCCAATTGTTTTTTGCTGCCCGAAGTCGCGTCGAAGACTCGCCCAAGGTAATCAACCACTCCGGTGGTCGTGTCGGTGCCCATCGGACATCCGCCGAGCGGATGCACGGTCACCAATGGTCCGCGTTTGTTATTCAGCAGAAACTGCATTCCTGTCGGCAATAGTTGCCACAAGGCACTCGGAAGAATCTTGCCGCCGGTACCCGATTCACGGATCAATTTCTTTAGTTTGTCGATCTCGGCGCGAAATAGGCGGCGATCGCGCAACTGTGGCCAACGAACCCGAACCGCGCCATCGCCATCGTCTTCGTCGCCGCCTCCGATCAGCTCGAGCGAACCCGCCGCACCGTCGCGCGCCATGACGGCGAATACCGACGACTTGCTGATCGCTTCGGTATCGACCGCGCAGGGGTCAAGCTTCTCTCGTCCGTGTCTCTTGGGATCGCCGCTGTCCAGCTGATGGAGCGTGTGTGACGTGGTGACGATTTCCTCGAAAATGCGTCGCAGCGATGCGGGAACTGCAAGCTCTTGAATAACGCACTTTCCTCTGTTGTCAGCGCGAAGATCGACAATGCCGGTAGTGGTCGGACCGACGAAACGCTCATCCGGGGGAACCGCTTCGTCGGCGACAGCATTGACTGGATGATTCTGGTCGTAGGCGACGGCGATCATGTCCCCATTGACAGAAAATCGTTGGCCCAAGCGATCGGAGAACTTGAGCTTGTCGTTACGCGAGCGGAGCAGAATCTCAGTAGATCCGAATGTACCCGCAGCGAGCACAACGTTGCGCGCACGCAGCTTGAGCGGCTCGCGTTCTCGTTGGCGCAGCCGTTCATCCGTGTGCACAACGGTGACGAACCACCCGTCTCGATCTTCGTCGCGTTCGAGGCGCAGGACCGTTGCACCCGTATAAATCTTCGCTCCCTGGCGCCACGCTCGTACCAGGAGGTTGACGTCAAGCGAATCCTTTGCACCATGATTGCAGCCGGTGGCGCAATCACCGCACAGTTTGCACTCGTGCAGCGCGACGCCAGCGGCGTTCGCCTTCGCGGTCATCGCAATCGTCAATGCGGCGGCACGAAATGGTTTGTCGGCCGCCAGGCGTTGCAGTGCCGAGAATTTTGTCGGCACTCCTTTGCGATGATGTTTGATCGAATTGATCGCGGCGCCGTTGCCCGCTCCAAGAAGCGCCCTCGCTCGGTCATATAGCGCATCGCGCGTCGACTTGCGTTTGAACTCGTTCGGCCAATGAGCGTCGAAGACCGAACTGTCGGGCTCCTCGACTACCGCAGCGTTGATCAGCGAACCGCCGCCGAGCCCGTTGGCGACCAACGCGCAAACGTCTGGACCGAGACGGATGTCGAACAAACCCTCGCGCGTGCCTCTAGCCTGAGCGGAGTAGGGGGTGCTAAAGCGGACGTGGCCGGGGAGATCCGCCAGGCGCGAGGGGAACATGCCGGGCAGATATTCTTTTCCTCGTTCCAACAAACACACCCTGATCGGTCGGCCGTTGTCCTGGCAGCCGGCGAGTTTGGCGGCCGCAACAGCGCCCCCGTAACCGCTACCGACGATGATTACGTCGTAATCGCGCCCTGCTCGCTTCGGCTCCTGCCGAACGTCATAGAGAAGTTGTTCGAATCCTTGGGATATCCATGCGGTCTTGCGTTCCTTCTTCGACTCCGGCGTCGCTCTCCTCGAGCCAGATGTACTTTTTTTCATGCCCGCTACCTCATCGTCGGCCCGCTTTTGCAATCGCCTGTTTTAGCGTCTCGATCGGAACGGGTTTATGCAATAGCGGAATCCCGGCGTCTTCGGCCTCGCGCAGCCGCTCGGGTGCGATGTCGCCGCTAATCAGAATCGCCGACAAGTCGGGGTATAGCCTACGAAGAGCGCCGATCGCCTCGATTCCGTTGTCCGCGCCACGCAATCGCAAATCTGACAAGACAATGTCCGGTCTTTCCGTTTGTGCAGCAGCCAGCGCCTGTTCGGTCCCGTCCGCCAGCGTTGCGCGGCACCCCATTCCTTCGAGCAATGTCTTCATTCCAACTCGAATCCCCACTTCGTCGTCAACGACGAGAACGTGCAGTGACGCCGGTGTCTCATGTGAGACCGAGGCCCGTATCGCCGCGGTCGCCGCGCCGACGGAGGCGGGTATGGTCAAACAGAAGCAGGTTCCCGTACCGAGCGTTGAAGTCATGTCCAACTTGATTTCGAGAAGATCCGCTAGACGTCGAACGATCGCCAATCCCAATCCCAGACCCTTGGTTCGATCGCGCTCCGGATTGTCGATCTGGTAGAACTCCTCGAAGATACGCGCTCGCTCGGCTTCGGGAATCCCACGTCCGGAATCGGTCACCGCGATCGAAAATGTCTTTTCCTCCCGCGTTACTCGCAGCGTGACGCCTCCGGCATCGGTATATTTGATTGCGTTGTCCAGCAGGTTGCGAACGATACGCTCGAATAGCAGCTGGTCGGTTTCGATAAAGCTATCTTCGGGACATTCAAGGGTTATCTCCAAGCCCTTGGCTTCGGCTTCCGGTCCAAACTCTTTACACACGCGTTCCAGCATGCTGCGCAGTTTGATCAACGTCGGATTCACGCGAACGACACGTGCGTCGAGTTTCGAAATGTCGAGGAGGGCATCCAACTGAGAAGCGAGCATCTGCAACGCCGTGTTCATGTGCTGCGCTATCTCACGGCTGGCATAGTCGAGCGGACGCATCGTTAGCGCGGCGCCGAAGAGCGATAGCGTATGAATCGGCTGGCGCAGATCGTGGCTCGCGGACGCCAGAAAGCGCGTCTTCGCGCGACTGGCCGTTTCCGCTTGCTCCAATGCCGCGTGAAGCTGACGGTTGAGCTCCACTTGCTGCTGGCGGGCGGCGACGGATT